>JBGTEN010000030.1:0-7712 GCA_041747755.1 Arenibacter sp.
ATACGACGGCTGCAAAGCAGCCTAGCTAATCCGTCCCAACCGTTTAGTAGAATAGTAGCCGTAGCCGATTACGGGCTTCAAAATAATCAAGTTACATGAAAGTTGAAGCGGTCTACACCCTTTGAATTTACTACTGAATCGGCTATTATTTTTATATATTGTTGGTGGACGTTTTTTAGACCTTTACTATTTCAACTTTCGCTTCTTGTATTGCGGCACCACGACCCATGTCTGTTAAGAGATCATCAGTGAGTGCATTAGCTGAAGATCCACCTTTTAACAAAGAAGGCCAATATCCTTGAGGCATGCACACTATTCCCTGTTGTACTTTGTTACTAATTCGTGCAGTTATAAAAAGTCTGCCTCTCTGATTATATACTTTCAATTCATCACCATCGGCTATGTTTCTGGAGGATGCATCTTTAGGGTTCACCTCCAAATAGGGCTTCTCTTCTTTTTTTAGAATATGGTCAATATTCCCATGACTACTATTCAGTAAATATTTAGGCGTTTTAATTGTTAATAAATGCAAGGGGTATTGCTCTTTGTCTGTTTTTTTATACTCCTTGGGAATATATGTCGGAAGACTAGGTTCAATATCCTTATCGTAGAAATGACATTTTCCTGTTTTGGTCTTGAAATTACCTTGAGCATGAGGCATCCATTTATCAGGCAGATTCAATCTTTGTCCTCCTGTTTTTCTCAGTGATTCAAAAGTGATACCCTTCAAATATTCGTGATTACTTTGCAATGTTTTCTTTACAATATCAATATCTGATTGGTATAAGTAAGATTCCGAGAATCCCATTTCCCGAGCAAGTAATCTGAAAAGTTCCGAGTTGGGTTTTGCATCACCTAATGGTTCAATTGCTGGCTCGTTGATGTTTATATATGCTGTGCCCCATGAATCTAAAATGTCCCAATTTTCAAGAACGCTTGTTGCAGGAAAAATATAGTCAGCGTATCGTGCTGTATCAGTAATAAAGTGCTCTGATACAATGGTCAATAAGTCTTCCCTTTCCAATCCCTTCAGAATCAGATTTTGATTGGGAGTAGTAACTGCCGGGTTCGAATTAAACACAAATAATGCAACTACACTAGGATTTAGATTCTCGCTATTCAAAGCCTTCCCCAACTCTATCATATTGATAGTCCGAGTTTCCTTGCTTGCCAACTCCTTAGGTAAGGTTACGCTTTCCCAATTTAGTGATGCCCCAAACAATTCATAGGTCATATGCATTAATCCACCACCAAAATGTCGCCAGGCACCTGTTAATGCTGGCAACATGGCTACAGCTCTGAAGGCACTTGCTCCATTTACCTGATGTTCCATACCAATAAGCACTCGAATCAGGGAAGGTGTGCTTTGCGCATATGTTTTAGCTAATGAAATGATAGTTTCCTTTTCCAGTCCTGTAATTTGAGAAACTGAAACTGGGTCATATTTTTGTACATGATCTTTTAATTCTTCGATCCCAAGAGTATAAAGATCAATATATTGCTGATCATGGAGATTTTCTTTTAGTATTACGTGCATCAGCCCCAAAGCAAGAGCCGAATCCGTACCCGGATAAGGTTGAATGTGCCAGTCAGCTTTTTCAGCAGTGACAGATTTGAAAGGATCGACCACAACTATTGTGGCCCCATTCCCCTTAGCCTTTTGAATAAATGGCCAGAGATGTTGGTTGGAAAGTACCGGATTTGTTCCCCATAATATGATAAATCTGCTATGCACGCAATCTTCAGGTAATACACCCGTTGTTTGCCCATTTGTAGCCAATACTCCGGCTACTGCTGCATCGCCACAAATAGTTCTTTCCAGTTGGCTAGCTCCAATATGGGCAAAAAACCGATTGGGAGCCTGGCTCTGGACTATACCTTGATTGCCACCAAAACTGTACGGGAGAATTGCCTCACCGCCTTTTTCATCAATTATAGATTGAAGTTTGGAAGCTACCTCACTTATTGCTTGCTCCCAGCTGACTTTTTTAAATTCCCCTTTCCCTTTAGGGCCTGTCCTCTTCAAGGGAGTAAGTATTCGATTAGGGTGATAGGTTACATCGTTTGGGAAATCTACCATTTTATTACACAATTTACCTGAGGTGTAAGGGTCTGTACCCGCTTCAAAATTAGTTATCTTGTTATTTGTGGTAGTTACTTTCCAACTGCACCTGTCAGGACAATCGTGATAACATGCACCATGTGTGGTCTTGGTAGTTATGTTTTCGGTGCAAGAGGAGGTCAAAAATGGTAATGACGTCAGACTTATACCGACAGCACTTTTGCTTGTAATTTCTAAAAATTCTCTTCGATCAATTCCTATATTCTTCTTTGATCTCATATCATTATATTCAATGATCACCAACGCCCTGCTAAACGCAGTGACGTTCTGGATTTTAGATTGTTATGTATCGAAGATACATATAAGATTTAAAAGACGGTAAGAACGTTATCAAATGCTTTGGATTCACCAATACCGCTAAAAGAAAATAAGTATGCCATTGGTAAATTGCGGTTAGTCCCGATCCCGAGGCTTCGGGACGGGAGTTGGGTCGTGGTATCACGAAAAGTGGCAGCTATAAGCTGTCGCTCCCAACAGCCCGATGGGCAATTTGGTTTAGCTGTTACCTGCCTTTTTTATTGTTGCAGTTCAGTTGCGTGTTCTATATTCCATTCGCCCATTATTTGACGATGTATATAACAGGCATTGGCTTGTTTTAACAGTTCGACTTTTTGCTCAGGTGTGATATTACCCTCAATTTGTATCGCAACTTTGACATTGGTTTTTAGGCCGGTGGATTCTCGTTTTACTTCTTGTGAAAGTTCTGCTCTTACTTCGCCAATTTCCCAATTATTTTTTCGGGCAATAAAGCGAACAGTTGCAACCTTACACATTGCCAAGCCACTCAACACCAATTCAGAAGGACTTAACCCTAAATCCGTTCCTTTGCTTTTCACCGGTTCGTCACCCACAATAGTATGAGTCCCATTGGTGATGATACTTTGATACCCTTCGGGTAAGTTTTTTATTTTGATTACTGTTGCCATAATGATTTTTCTTTGTTAAAGTGATTTATTCCCAAACCAAGTAATGAACCAAACAAGGCGATATGAATCATAATATTCATCCAATTTCCTGATTGAATATGCACAGTTAGCAAAGCGACAAGCATAGTAAAAGACAGAAAACTATAAGAATAGAATAATTTTTTGTTAGCAATAAGTAATACTCCAGCAACCAATTCTAACGTTGACAAGATTACTGCTAAAACAAATGTTCCTGTATCGCCCAAAAAACTCCAACCAGTAGATTTTAGAAAGTCTGCCATATTTTGCAAACCGACACCCCCTAAAAAGCCCTCAAAGAACTTTTCTAGACCACCCCATATAAATAGTAAGCCAAAGGCTATTCTGATGATTAAATTTCCGATGTTCATTTTTATTATTTATTAGAAGTTAATGAATTAAAGCTCAGGAGCAATTGGAAAATCAATTGGAAAACCTGTCAAATTATGGATGTAATTGCTGATGATTTTATCACCAATGATAATCACCACATCAATCAAATTTGCTTCGGTATAGCCTGCTGCAAAAAATGCCTCCTTGCTTTCTTCGGTTGCTCTGCCACGATTTTCAACTGCTGAGGCTGTAAATTTTGCTAATGCGTTTAACTTGCTGTCAAAAGATGCAGACCCTTTACGCAATTCAATTACCTGCTCATCTGTGAATCCGTTCATTTTACCTAAAACAGTATGAGCCGATTGGCAATAACGGCAACCGTTGATTTGACTTGTAACCAAATTAATTACTTCTCTTTCTTTTGCTTTTAGTGTTGATTTGCGATTTTGTAGTGTAAGATAATCGCCCAACGCTGTTTCGTTCTTTGCATAATAGGCATACAAATTTGGCACGAAGCCTAAACCTTTTTGCAAGTTGTCAAAAATAGCTTGATTGTTTTCAGATACTTCTCCTCGGTTAGGAACTGTGAACTTTGTCATCGTTTTAAATTTTAAATTATTAATGATTTAATTACGATGCAAAGATGGGGCGAGTAAGAAGGGCAAAGTTAGGTCAGTATTCCCAATGAGTTAGCAATACTTCCCAAAATCAATTTTTTAAATTCGGAAGGGCTAATTTTTTCAATTCTTTTAAAAAAACGACTGAATGTTTGTATGTCTTCAAAGCCAAGTTCATAGGCTATTTCTTTTACTGGCTTATCGGTATATCTCAACATTCTCTTGGCCTCTAAAGCCTTTCTTTCGTGTATGATTTGCAATGGACTCTTTTCAGAGACTTGCGAAAAGATATTTGCCAATGTTTTTACTGACTTGTTTAATAGGTCTGCATATTCCTGAACAGAGTGTTTTTTCCTAAAATATTGTTCTACCAAATAATGAAAATCCCTAACTAAATCAACTTCAGTTACTTCCAGTTTAGATAGGTTCATTTGTGATTTGTAGATACGGGTACAAAGTATGGTAAACCTTTTCAACATCATTTGAAGCATCTCAAGTTGTAAGTCGTCTTTTGACTGCATTTCAATTTGAAACATTCTCCATAATGTTTCGAATTTATCTATTTCGTCTTCTGGTATTTGAAAGTAAGGTAGTTGATTAGCACCATAGAATAAAAGACCTTTACAACTTACCTCGCTATCGTGGTCTTTAACACAATAGAACTCACGGTTAAATTTTATAACTCTTGCGGTTTCTAAAGTATTGAATTCTATTTTATGGAAAGACGTAAGGCAGAGGATAGTGTTGTCATAAAGGGTTAACTTCATTCCTTCAAAATGTAATTCTGTTGTTTGCCCTTTTATCCAAACAAATGTAAGAGGATAAGACAATTGGTTGTCAAATGACAATGAGTTGCCTTTTTGCAGGTCAATTAATTCTATGAATTCATTATTCTGTCCCTTGTATATCATTGTATGATGTCATTTAATATGGCTGCCAACGCCCTGTTGTATAGCTGTCAAAAATCAAAGGACAAACCGTCAGTAAATACCAAAAAGCATTTTCATCAGTCTGCACTCCTTCAAGCAAAATGTTTGGTCCGAGTGTCGCCTGTCTTGAAATCCAGTCTGGTAAGATGTTGTCTTTTTACACTTAGCGATAACGTTTGCAGATTTGACTTGTGCGGATTACGAGGCTTCACCCGTCTGCACCTACAAAAGTTAATTTAAAGATACTCTACAAAATTAGCGGCAGCAAAAAAACTTTCGTGTCAGCGACCATAATTTAGCTCGGCGCGCTGACCCGCTGTCCCCAGCATAAGGCAAATGTGCTGTTATGCCTAGTGTTTCTTTCTATCACAGCTTATTTACTATTTTAATCATTGTCTGAAAAACAATATTCGGATTACTTGTTTGGTTTACTGTCCCTGTAATATATACTTCTTTGTCGGGCACGTAAAATGCAACAGAGCCAACAGAGCCGGAATGTCCGATTAATTCAGGTACTGCTTTAAAGGGTGAAAACAATCTCGGAATGTAAAATTTTTGAATTCCAACTCCATACTTAAAAGGAAAGAAGATATTGTTCCATTTCTTGAGTTCATTAATAAATTCTTCAGAAAAATAGTTTCCATCAAAAAATGCTCTAATAAATTTCATTTGGTCGGCCGCTGTACTTGCAATGTCGTGATGGGTTGACTTCCAATATTCCATTATATTAATTTGGTTGTGCTTGAAATAAACGGGGGCAAAATGGTCAGCTAAATTTGAAGGGAGAACAAATGTGTTATTCATTTTTAATTCTTGAAAAACATCAGTCAATAAATCGTGAATGATTTTACTGGTAACTACTTCCAAAACTTTATCTAATAGTCTAAAATTGGTTTCTGAATAACTTGCCTTTCCCTTAGTTCCAGGTATAAATTTGGACTTCATATTTTTCACTTCAATCACTACTTTTTCTAATGGCCAAGATTGGTCATTGCCATTCAGTATTAAGTCCATATTCTTTTTACCGTCTTGTCTTTTGTCAATCAGATAACAAGGCAAACCAGAAGTGTGAGAAATTAAATGACGGATTGTCAATTCGTCTGAAAAGTCTTTACCATTGTGAACTAATAATCCGTTTAACATTTCATTTGGCAAATATTTTAAAAGCTTGTCGTCAAGATTGATGATATTGTCTTTATAAAGACGAAGCGTAATAAATGAAATGATTAATTTGTTAATACTGGCAATGTAATATTGGCTTTCTAGAGAAATGTTTCCTGAAGCTGAAAATAAACTCATTGACTTGTCACCTGATTCAATGCGAAAAACTGAACCGTGAACATTTTTATTTTTTGCTGTCTGCGCGACTATTTTATCAAGTGTCTCTTGTTTTAAAGATTTCATTTCAATTTTCTATTTAATCGTCGTGTTTTTTTAACATTAGGCATAGCGCCCTGTTAAACCTGCCTACTGGCAGGCAGGCGCAGTGACGTACTGGATTTTAAAATGTTATGAATCGAAGATACATATAAGATTTAAAAGACGGTAAGAACGTTTTCAAATCCTTTTGGATTCACCAATACCACTAAAAGAAAATAAGGATGCATTGGTAAATGCTTTGCATTCACCACGTATACCAAATAAGAAATAGAAATAACATGCTTAAATTGCGATTAGTACCGATTCAGAGGCTTCGGGACGGGATTGAGACGGATTTCCAAAGGTGCGGGAGCGCGAATGTATGAGCGGCGTAGCAACTTTGGTCAGCTTTAGCTGTTCCGAGCGCAGCGAACACACGACGGCTGCAAAGCAGCCTAGCTAATCCGTCCCAACGGGATTCAGCTATACGCAGGCAGGGCTTTTTACCACTGAACTTCCTACGAAGAACTGAACTTTAAATTTACCACTTACCTGTCCTACGAAGCTCTGAATCCCTGCTTGCGTATAGGTGATGTGTGTGCCTTGAATGGTAAATATAGTTCCTTTTAGGAACATCCCAAGGGTGAAAGTCCCTAACACGGGGGAGTAACGACCCTAAGTGAAGCAAGTGGCAAGGTTGTTAACCGTGAGGTTAGGACTGAAGTAAGCCAGACTGCGTGAGCTGTACTGAAGTACATGAACTGGATAAGAGGCTATTAGGTTGGATGAGCAAGCACATCATTGTGAAGTCCAAAACTTTGTTTTTTTCAAGGATAACCGAAATAGTAGATTCAGCAGGGATAGCTCAAAGGGTATTTGCCTTACCGAGGGAGGTCTCCAAAGCTACGTGTAGCTAAATAGAGAAGTCAGTAGAGGTCATAGTACTTTACAGAAACGAGCGGATGGATAAATCCGAGGTCTCACAAGCAAAGGAAGGACTGAACGTAAATTGGTTTTCAATGCAGAAAGGAATCCGCCCTAGACGGATAGCCCTCTGCAACGAAGACAGGTAAAAGAAAATGGAAACAAAAAATGATTGGACCGTACTACATCCTTACAATCTGCAAAAAGCCCTTGAACAAGTAGTTGTAAATAAAGGCAGTGCAGGAATCGATGGAATTAAAACAACGGAATTCACAGAGTATCTGCGAGAGAGCAAGTTGCACATACTCCAAATGGTAAAGCAAGGAAAGTACCGACCCCAAGCCATTCTTGGTGTGGAAATTCCCAAGGCAAACGGGAAATCCCGTCTTTTGGGAATCCCAACAGTAATCGACAGGATGCTCCAACAAGCGGTATCACAAGTTGTGATGCCCAAATTTGAAAATGGTTTCAGCGCTTATAGTTA
>JBGTEN010000031.1:0-2660 GCA_041747755.1 Arenibacter sp.
GCTTAGAAAGCCGTTAAAAGAACCGTCGTAAACCAATGTTGTAGAAGTATCCATAGTGCTCTATTTAGTAATTACTCCAAATTTATGGATTATTTCCTAATTATGGAAATATTCCCAACTTTTTTTTGGAAATAATCCAAATTGTGTATATTTGGGGAGCGTACTTCAAAAGCTTTAGATATTAAATAAGATTTTAGGGCGCATATATTAGTTGACAACCATTTGAAAAGCCGAAAAAATTGGAAAGAACATACTTTTTAAAGGATGCTTACACCAAATTGAATAATGAAACTCTAAACAGTTTAATTACATATTTCAAGGAAATTAGCGGGAAACCATTGACAACAAAATGTAAAAGGCAAAATGCTTTTAAAACATCTTGGTTGGACAAAGAAACTAGATTACTAGCAAGATGCCATGTTCAAAATGCTTCGGAATACTTAGAGTTCATTAGAGAAAATATTAATAAAGAACAATTAAAGACGGTTATTGCTGACATAGTAGATTTTGTGAGATATCTTGACCCTAAGGAAGATTCTTCATTTATTATATTAAGTACAAACACACAACCTTCAGCTATTCAATTTGACAATGCAAAAAGATTGTTCTACAATCACCAAATTAGAAAGCAATATCAAAACAATTACTCAGTTGACTTACTAACTCTTTATGCAATAAGGTTATCATTAGAAAGTAGAGTCCGAGGGCTTTTAGGAATTGATTTCGCAACATCAAACGGAAATAATATTGGATTATCTACACTTATAAAAATTTCGAAACAACTAAAATGTGTAGAATATTCAAAAGAAACAAAATGGGCAGAAATAGATTGGGTTAATAATTGGCTGAACCACCATATGCATAGACATATTAGACCGAATCCATGGATTATCCATCAAGCTATCGAAGTATTAAAGCCTTTTGTTGACCCAAAAGAACCATTAATAAAATCAAATAGAACTATTCATTCTTTTTATAGTGCTACTTATGTTAATGACGAAAGTGCACTAAAAAATGAAATTGAATTGCACCTAAAAAAATTATATCCAGAAGTAAAAATTAGATGGTTAAAAAAAAGAGAAATTGTAAAATCGAAAAACGGTTACTAATAGTGCATAACCCAAAATTGACACATATCAACTTATATCTGTGCTTATACTAGACCGTTAAAATTGTAAAATATAATAAAAAATTAGTAAAAATAATCTCCAATGGAAAACGAACTCACTTTAAAACGATTTACGGACATCCGCAGGGAACTTGGCCATACCCAAGCCGAATTTGCTGAAATCCTGGGAATTTCCAACACCACCGCCGATATAGAACGCGGGCGTACCAAATTGTCAGGGAAAGTAGTAGCAGAATTGTTAAAGCAGTTTAAAATCAACCCCCTATGGTTGTTTGGCGAAAGTCAGCAACAGTACATAGAAACCTCCAATACCAGCGTAATTCCAAAAGTGGTTACCGTAGATTCCTCGGATAATGAAAACATGGTATTGGTAAATGCCAAAGCTGCAGCGGGCTATCCTCAAAATATTCAGGATACCTCCTGGTACAAACAATTACCGGCTTTTGATCTGCCCTTACCGGAGTTTCGCAACGCTACCTATCGTGGTTTTCAGGTAGAAGGTGACAGTATGCTGCCCAATCTAAAACCCGGTGAGTGGGTGCTGGCACGCGCTATTGAACATGTAGATGATGTGAGTCCGAATAAAATTTATGTAGTGGTCTTACAGGATGCCGTATTGGTAAAAAAGGTAATTAAAAAACCAAATTCCAATAATGTAACCCTCGTTTCTTTAAATGAGAACTATCCCCCCTATGAAATAAAACCATTTCATATTCAGGAAATCTGGCTGGTGACCAGCAAGATTACCTTTTCGGTAGACGCCACCACCGATACCGGCCTTTTAAGACAACTACAAGAATCTATGGATGAATTAAAAAAACAGTTTAAACAACAACATGCAACTAGTTGATTTTTAGGGTATAAAAACCACTCTGCTTTAAATTAAATCCCAGACTGGTATACAATTTAATAGCGGCTTCACGGTGATGACCCGAAAAAAGAAGTACTTCGGTTAATTGCAGTCGTTGCGCTTCCCTGAGTAATTTTTCCATTAGTGCACGCCCTATACCTTTCCCACGGAATTCGCCAGCAACAACCACATCTTCTACCATCCCTTTGTAACCGGAAATGACCTTGTAGGTGGCCATTGAGGCCATGCCTGCTAGTTGCCCATCCATCCTACAAATGGCTAAAACCAAATGTTCATTATCGAGAGGTAAAGTTTCTAAGGGTTGTTGTACTATATCAGCATTTAGTTGTTCAAACAACGCCTTCACCTCGGTTTGTAGCGCTTCGGTAATCTCATTTGCGGCAAGAAGGGTTATATTCACGGGGTATAGGCTTTAAGATTTTCCATTTGAAATGAAAACGGTCCAAGTTGATGTGTCGTAGGTAAAAATACACCGCTTTCCATAATTTTCCAATCCTCCCAACTGGCTTCCAATCCACCTACAGGAATAATCGAAACCCACATTTGGAAACTTTCCGGAAATCCGTTGGCTCCCAATTTCCATAAATACGAATCGCCCGGGGTACTACCTCCTGAAGTGTAGGTCACCAACAACGCCTGACTCCCATCTTTCAAAAGCAC
>JBGTEN010000032.1:0-2151 GCA_041747755.1 Arenibacter sp.
GTTATAGATTTCATATACTTCACGGGTACTCATTTTACGCAACGCTGCAATACTTGGGATACCTGCATTTTTCATAAATTCAGCTCCTTGCTTTTCAGCCTCTTTCAAGGGAACAGGTGCCATGGTAGGGTGAATAGATGCTCCGCTTTCGCCGATAGCACCGGCAATAAGATTTTTAGATAGGGGAGAAGCCATTTGAAGACTCACCCCAATGGAACCTGCCGATTCCCCTGCAATGGTTACTTTTTTGGGATCGCCACCAAAAGCAGCAATGTTGTTTTGCACCCATTTCAAGGCAGCATTTTGATCTAACTGTCCGTAATTACCGGAGGCTTTATAAGGCGCTTCGGCACTTAACTCCGGATGTGCCAAATAACCAAAAATATTTAATCGGTAGTTCACGGTAACGGCAACAATGCCGGCTTTTGCCATACTTCGTCCGTCATACCTGGGTTCTGAGGCATCCCCAGCCACATTTCCACCTCCATAAAAATAGACCAGCACAGGCAAGTCTTTGGTATTTCGGTTAGCCGGAGTCCATATATTGAGGTATAAACAATCTTCACTTACCCCCTCTGAACGGGATTTCATATCTCCAAAAACCATAGTCTGCATCGGCCTTGGCGCAAAAATATTGGTCTGTTTTACACCTTCCCAGTTGCCTATGGGTTGTGGTGCTTTCCACCGTAGTTCCCCTACGGGTGGCTTAGCAAAGGGAACTCCGAAATAAGTTTGAATACCGTCTTGCGTATTGTAGTTACCTTCTATTAGACCATTTTCTACCCGTACCTGCACAGGAAAGGCATAGTTGTCTTGGGCAAAGATGGACGTAATTGACATAAGTGCTAAAAATATAGGAAACAAGCGCTTTTTCATATAGGTTGGAGTTAAAATTATTTTTATTGTCTCATTTAATTACAATAATACTTTGTTTTTTTGATATTTTAGCATTTCTTTGAAATAAATATCAGAATTGAATAAAGAAAGCGCCCTAAAATTACCAAATGCCGAAGAGTACCTTCCCCATGTGGCTTATGATTCCGTTATTTTTGGTTTTAATGGCAGGCAATTAAAAATTCTCATCTTAGAATACCACAATACAGAGTTGTTTGCTTTACCCGGTGGTTTTGTGAAAATTAATGAGAATTTAAATGATGCGGTAACAAGAAGCTTGAAGGAAAGAACAGGATTAGACGATCTCTATTTAGAGCAGTTCTACACCTTCGGTGATACATCAAGATCGAGACCGGATATCATGAAACGAATTTTAGAAGCGAATTCCGGTGCTGTTTCAAATGAACATTGGTTACTGAGTCGCTTTATATCCGTGGCGTATTATGCGTTAATTAATTACGAGGAAGTAGTTCCAACACCCGATGCATTATCCGATTCCATTAGTTGGTATCCTATAGAAGAATTACCACCCTTAATGATGGATCACGAACTGATAGTTAAAAGGGCAATACAAACCCTTAGAGAAAATTTAGAACGGAAGTTAATTGGTATTAATCTTTTGCCCAACAAGTTTACTATGAAGGAGCTGCAAATGGTGTATGAAGTAATCTTGGGAGAAAAATTAAGAAGAACCACTTTTCAGCGTAAAATATTGGGGTTGGATATTCTGGAACGTCATGAAAAATTATTTTTGGGAACAGCCAATAAGGCTCCCTTTTTATACAGCTTTAAAAAAAGACCCTGAAAAGTAGCGTTTTAAAACCTTGGTTAAAAGAGGAATCATATAAATCATTTCAAAAAAAAAAACAGAACAACTCAAAAACAAACTAAAATGAAAAAAACAAAATGTAGCTTTTTCGTCATTCTTTGGACACTAACCATATCCTTTGCAAATGCCCAAGAAGTAATTACCGGTGAAAATGTAGCCGTTACCAGTACTGAATCAGGAAAAGTTCGTGGCTATATACATAATGGGGTTTACACCTATAAAGGTATTCCTTACGCTCAGGCGGAGCGATTTTTAGCCCCTTCCAAACCAACCCCATGGGAAGGTGTAAGGAGTTCAACTACCTATGGTCCGGTGGCACCATTGTTAACCCCTACAACTACTGTTCAGGACGAAGCTGAATTTGTTTTTGACCACGATTGGGGGTATACCAATGAAGATTGCTTGCGTGTTAATGTATGGACTCCCGG
>JBGTEN010000033.1:0-22500 GCA_041747755.1 Arenibacter sp.
CGTTTAAGAACTCTTCCAAGATTAATTTTGAATTTAGTTACGAATCTGAAGTGGATTGGGATCAATTAAATGGAGATATTAAGATTAATTTATACCGTATCATTCAGGAGATTTTACAAAATTGTGTTAAACATGCTTTGGCAAAAACTATAAATCTTAATTTTGCATCTTTTAATGAAATACTGCAAATTACCATCGTTGACGATGGTAAAGGTTTTGATGCTAATAAAGCGAAAAGAGGTATTGGAATGAAGAATATAGCATCTCGCTTAAAAATAATTGAAGGCACCTGGAATATTGACAGTAAAATTGGGGAAGGAACTAAGATTTTCATACAAATTCCCAGATACAGTTTAAATATTCAATCAGGCAATACAATTCCTAAAGAAACCTTGCAAAACGTTTAATCCACCAAATTTTTTTTCATGAATACATTAAGGATTTTAGCGGTAGACGACCATGAAATGACCATGATAGGTTACAAGTATATTTTGGAGGATGCAACATTTGAAAACTTCAAAGTATTAGTTGATACGGCAAACACCTTTGAACTTGGCAAGCAAAAGATTGAATATTCTGGTAAAAATTCAATTTACGACATTATTTTACTCGATATTCATCTTTCCAACAATGCAGAAGGAGATACCCGTACCGGAGAAGATTTAGGTATTTTAGCAAGAAAAGTGGTTCCCGATTCCAAGATTGTTTTTATGTCTTCCTTTAGCGATAACCTTCGCATTAATAACATTCTTAAGAATGTAAATCCGGATGGCTATATGGTGAAGTCGGAAATTGATGAGAAGACGTTAATAGCTATGGTAAATACTATTGTTGACTGTCCTCCCTATTATACACAGAAAGCTCTCAGTGCTATTCGCAAGAAAATGTCGTCTGACTTTCTTTTGGATGAGAACGACATAAAAATTTTGCACAGTATTGCCATAGGTACCAGAACCAAAGATATGATTGGCAATGTTTCTCTTTCACTAGCTGGTATTGAAAATAGAAAACGACAGCTTAAGGTTATCTTTGGTGTTGAAAAGCAAAATGACCAAGCCTTGATTAATGAAGCCAGAAATAGAGGCTTCATTTAGTTTTACTCTCCAAAACGATTGACTATCGTTCAAAAACAGAAAATAGATGCGATTTCTTTAAAAAACCTTAGTTTTTCTATGGTTTTTATGTAATGTTAAAACTATTTTTCAAATTAACTTTGAGTATAGTATTCTTAAATCCCTTTGATTATGCCCCTAAGCCAAGATAGTTTTGAGAATAATTTTGAGTTCGGTATGAATGGAAATAATAAAATTAATATGCTTGATATTTTGAAAAAGCATTTGGAAAATTACCTCCTTTCTGATGTACGTGTGCGCAAAATGTCTTTATCACCCGGTTATCGTGATTTAGTTGTTGAAGTTGATTGTAATTTCAAGTTCAGTGAAGTACTTTTATGTATTAAAAATGAATCTACAAACACTATAAATTTTTTAGATAGAATAGAAGACCAAAAAACAAGTCACTTTTTTAATCTTTTATTGAAAATATATTCCGAATGTACACCGGAAATCGATATTGAGGAATTAGTAATTAATCTCAAGGATACTACTTTGATTATTGGAAGGATATATGAGTACAGTATTCCGGACCAACTTGAAAATATTTTTACTTCACTGGCAAATCACCATGTTTCCTTTACAAAGGAAATGAATGAGATGCCTTATGAAATTTACATCCCTGTTTTTGAAGAAAATACACTTCAAAACCCGGATTCCAACTTTAAAATAAGTAACAATACTATGGACTACTTCGGATTCTGGGGACTTTATTTTGAATCTGAAGAAGATGCCGTAATTTATGATTTGGAAAAAAGAACGCTTGCTTGGGGCGATCTGGTCATGTTAAATCATTAGTTTCAAATGGAAAACCAATTGTGTAGGGCTATTGGTTTTCCATTGACGGCATTTTAGTTAAATACGAAAAGGGGTCTGCCATTCATTAATTGGTTAACCCTTTTCTTTATTGCTGCAAGCGCAGTTTCATTCTCCATATTTTGAAAAACTTCGTCAATCAACTCAACAATCGTAATCATGTCATTTTCCTTTAAGCCTCGGGAAGTGATTGCAGGAGAACCAAATCGAATACCTGAGGTAATGAATGGTGACTTATCATCAAAAGGAACCATATTTTTATTGGCTGTGATATCTGCCTTTACCAAGGCACTTTCAGCATCTTTTCCTGTGATATTTTTATTTCTTAAGTCGATTAACATCATATGATTATCAGTACCTCCGGAAATAATTTTATAATCCTTCTCTACAAAAGCTTTTGCCATTGCTGCGGCATTTTTTTTAACCTGAAGCATATAATGAAGATAATCATCAGTCAAAGCTTCACCAAATGCAATAGCTTTAGCGGCAATAATATGTTCTAAAGGTCCGCCTTGATTTCCCGGAAAAACAGCTAAATCCAAGAGAGCAGACATTTTTCGTAAAGAACCGTTTTTCAAAGTTATTCCAAACGGGTTATCAAAGTCCTTGCCCATAAGTATAAGTCCACCTCTTGGACCTCTCAATGTTTTGTGGGTAGTAGTGGTAACAATATGGCAATGAGGTATAGGATCATTTAAGATCCCTTTAGCAATAAGCCCGGCAGGATGAGATATATCGGCTAATAGAAGAGCACCTACACTATCGGCAATCGCTCTGAACCGCATGAAATCCATGTCTCTGGAATATGCAGAGGCTCCTGCAATAATCATTTTTGGCTTTTCCTTACTTGCAATTTCTTGAATCTTATCATAATTTAAAACACCTGTTTCTTCTTCCACACCGTAAAATACAGGATTGTAAAGTTTTCCTGAGAAATTTACAGGAGAACCATGTGTTAAATGTCCGCCATGAGATAAATCAAATCCCAAAATGGTATCACCGGGATTTAAACACGCCTGATATACCGCTGCATTTGCCTGAGATCCTGAATGTGGCTGTACATTGGCATATTCGGCACCAAAAAGAACTTTGGCTCTATCAATTGCAATTTGCTCTACTTCATCAACGATTTCACAGCCTCCATAGTACCTTTTTCCAGGGTATCCCTCCGCATACTTGTTTGTAAGAACAGAACCGGCAGCCTCCATCACCTGGGGACTAGTGAAATTTTCTGAGGCAATCAACTCTATTCCGTTGGTTTGTCTTTCCCTTTCAGCGTCTATTAATTCAAAAATTTGGTGGTCTCTGTGCATGGTAAAAAGATTCTGTTAAATGAGGCGTAAAAATACAAATTGCCAATCGTTAATTGGAAGAAAATAATATATTTGATAAGTAATTTATTAAATACAAATTAACAATCTAGAAATGCCCTTAAAAACTAATGATCCATCAAAACAGACGTGGCTTCCCGTGGCTTCCAATTCTGATTTCCCTATACAGAATATTCCTTTTGGAGTTTTTCTTACCAGAGACGATATTATCACAATTGGGACCAGAATTGGGGATTATGCAATAGATCTTGGGGCATTGCATCAACTGGGATACTTCAATAATATCCCCTTGACCGATGATATTTTCTTGCAAGACAGTCTAAATGATTTTATTTCAGATGGTAAGAAAACATGGCGTTTAGTTAGATCTAGAATTAGTGAAATTTTCGATATCACAAATAACGAGTTAAACCATAATGAAGAACATAAAAAAATAGTACTGTTTACTTTGGATGAAATAGAGATGAAGCTACCGGTACTCATCGGGGATTATACTGATTTTTATTCCAGCAAGGAACATGCAACCAACATTGGAAAAATGTTTCGCGATCCGGAAAACGCACTACTTCCCAATTGGCTTCACATTCCTGTGGGGTATCATGGGAGAAGTTCTTCTATAGTGCCCGGTGGTACTACGATTCGACGACCTTGGGGACAAATTTTACCGGAGGGTTCAGATCAACCTGTTTTAGGCCCTTCACAACTTGTAGATTTTGAGCTGGAAACAGCATTTATAACTACTGACGCTAATATTCTTGGCGATTCAGTAACAGTCAATGAGGCTGAAGACTATATTTTTGGGATGGTTTTATTTAATGATTGGAGTGCTAGGGATATTCAAAAATGGGAATATGTGCCTTTGGGGCCTTTTTTGTCTAAGAACTTTGCGTCTTCAATTTCACCATGGATTGTAACATTAGACGCCTTAGAGCCTTTTAGGGTAGAAAGCCCAAAGCAAGAGCCGCTTCCACTACCCTATTTGAGACAATCAGGTAAAAGAAGTTTCGATATTTCGCTTGAAGTTGATATTACTCCAGAAAACGGAATTCCAACCACAGTTTCAAAATCTAATTTCAAGTATTTATATTGGACAATGGCGCAACAATTGGCGCATCATACTGTGAATGGTTGTAAGGTAAACAGTGGAGATATGATGGGTAGTGGAACTATTTCCGGCCCCACACCCGATTCTTTTGGTTCGATGATTGAACTTACCTGGCGAGGAGAGCGACCCTTAGTTCTAAATGACGGTTCGGAAAGGAAGTTTATAGAAGACAACGACACCGTTACATTGAGAGGTTTTTGTCAAAAAAATGGCGTTAGAATAGGGTTTGGAGAAGTAAGTACAAAACTTCTTCCTGCTTTTGAAGAAGGAAAAAAATAAGTATTTATGTAGCTGCATGTGGTGAATTTTATACGATATTTTGTTGTTTAACGTTCTTTTCAATATCAATTTCGATACAATTCAAGTTTTGGTCCATAAACCGGTAATACAATGAAAAAAATTATATACTATTTTTCATCCCTTCTATTCTTAATTTCTTGTAGTGGAGTAAAGAAAACACAAGAGGCTATAAATACGGGTAACTACCCCAACGCAATTAACAATGCCTTAAAAAATCTTGCCGATAATAAAGATAAAAAAAGTAACCAGCCTTATGTTTTAATGCTTGAAGAAGCATTTAAAAAAAATACAGATAGAGAGCTGCAGCAGATTGCTTTTTTGACTAAAGACGGTAACCCTGCTAATTTGGAAAAGATTTATAACGGGTATGTGCAGCTTAATGAAATACAATACCGGATACAGCCCTTATTACCATTGCGTATAAATGATGAAAATAGAAATGCCAGTTTTAACTTTAAGGATTATGATGATAAAATCATAAAATGGAAGAACAAACTTTCGGAGTATTTGTATAACAATGCAACAGTATTGCTTTCTGAAGGTACAACCAAATTTGATTTTAGAAAGGCTTATGATGACTTTAAATATCTGGATGAAATTAATCCCGGGTATTCAGATACCAGGCAAAAAATGGATGCGGCTTATGCAAAAGGATTGGATTATGTCAAAGTTCAAATTTTTAATGAGTCTGATCAAATAATCCCCGGTAGATTGCAAGAAGAACTATTGAATTTTAATACTTATGGTCTAAACAACCTTTGGACCCAATATCATGCAAATCCGCTTCAGGGACAAAAATACGATTATGAAATGCAATTGGCGTTTAGGAATATTATTATATCTCCTGAACAGGTGAAGGAAAGGCAGGTGATTAAAGAAAAGCAAATTAGCGACGGTTATGAGACTTTAAGAGATAAGAATGGAGTCGTAGTAAAAGATAGTTTGGGTAAAGAGATTAGGGTAGAAAAGTTTAAGACGGTACGTAGCAATTTTTATCAATTTACTCAATTCAAGACCGCTCAGGTTGTAGGGAATGTAAGTTTTGTTGATTTACAAACCCTTCAACAATTAAATTCTTATCCCCTTAGTAGTGAATTTGTTTTTGAACACAACTATGCTAATTATCAAGGTGATAAACGGGCTTTGGATAATGATATGATTTCCATGTTAAATTTAAGAGCAGTACCATTTCCATCCAACGAGCAAATGGTCTACGACGCAGGGGAAGATATCAAGGCAAAATTAAAAGGTATTTTAGTCCGTCATAGATTTAACTAGCAATTACCTCTAAACAAAAGCCTCGAGCGGGAAATCTGTTATACTACCATGTGACGCATGCTTTACAACACCACCATTTTTTATAATTAGCAGTTGAGGGGATTCATGTCCAATATTAAATTTTTGTGCAATTGCATTGGAAATAGCTCTGTTTGAGTGCAAGTCTAAATAGTATAAATCAATTTGATTTTCAGAAAGATCATAACTTTCATTAAACATATTCAGTACCATTCTACTGATTCCACAAGTTGTGGAATGTTTAAAAATAATCTGTGTTTTTACGGCAGATTTAACTTCTATTGTTTCTAACTGCTCCATAGATATTAAGGGTATCCAAGGAACAACCTTTTTTGCCTTTTTAGATATCTGATCTTCCCGTCCAAATAAATTTTGAAATAATCCCATATTCATTTTTAGTTTCTTTAGTCGTACAAATTTACAAGTCCATACAACTGCCTAATTGTCTATAAATCTGCAATTTAAAGTGACACCTTGTCACTTCGAATGCAATGGTAAGGTTATTGACTTTGAAAGGTGAAAAGTAAGCAATAACAACTAAAAATAAACACAATGAATTTCAATAATTTTACTATAAAATCTCAGGAAGCCATACAACAGGCACAACAGCTAGCACAAAGTTTGGGGCATCAGCATATTGAAAATGAGCATATTTTTAAATCAATAGCCGAAGTTGATGAAAATGTACTTCCTTTCCTTCTCAAGAAGTTAAATGTTAACCAAACTATGCTCAATCAAATTCTTGCAAAAGAGATGGAACGGTTTCCTAAGGTTTCAGGTGGTGAACTCATGGTATCTCAGGAAGCAGGTAAAACATTGACTGAGGCTGGAATTATTGCTAAGAAAATGGAAGACGAGTTCGTGTCCATAGAACATTTACTGCTCGCCATTTTTAAATCAAAGAGCAAAATTGCACAAATTTTAAAAGATCAAGGAGTTAGTGAAAAGGATCTTCAGGCAGCTATTTCAGAACTTCGAAAAGGTGATAAAGTAACTTCACAGAACATGGAAGAAACTTATAACTCTCTAAATAAGTATGCAAAAAACCTGAATCAGTTGGCTGATAAAGGAAAGCTTGATCCTGTAATCGGAAGGGATGAAGAAATACGAAGAGTATTGCAAATACTATCCAGAAGAACCAAGAATAATCCTATGCTGGTTGGTGAACCCGGGGTTGGAAAAACCGCAATTGCAGAAGGTTTAGCGCACCGAATTATTCAGGGGGATATTCCCGATAACTTACGAAATAAAGTCATTTACTCACTGGATATGGGAGCATTGATTGCCGGTGCAAAATATAAAGGTGAGTTTGAAGAGCGATTAAAAGCTGTTATTAAGGAAGTTATAGGCTCGGATGGAAACATTGTACTTTTTATAGATGAAATACATACCCTTGTGGGTGCCGGAGGCGGTCAAGGTGCCATGGATGCTGCCAACATTCTTAAGCCTGCACTTGCACGTGGGGAGTTACGCGCAATTGGCGCTACCACATTGGATGAATACCAAAAGTACTTTGAGAAAGATAAAGCTCTGGAACGTAGATTTCAAAAAGTTGTAGTGGATGAACCGGATACTGAAAGTGCTGTTTCTATTCTCAGAGGAATCAAAGAAAAGTACGAAGCGCATCATAAGGTTAGAATTAAGGATGAAGCTGTAATAGCAGCGGTAGAGTTATCTCAGCGATACATTACTAACAGATTCTTACCTGATAAGGCTATAGATTTGATGGACGAAGCAGCTGCTAAATTAAGAATGGAAATTAATTCCAAACCCGAAGAGTTAGATGTTTTGGACCGTAAAATTATGCAGTTGGAAATTGAAATAGAGGCAATTAAAAGAGAAAATGATCCATCTAAATTAAAAGCGCTACAAATAGACCTTGCCAATTTAAAAGAAGAGCGTCATGAAATATTTGCCAAATGGGAAAGCGAAAAAATTGTTGTGGATGACATCCAGAAGATAAAATTAGACATTGAAAATTACAAGGGTGAGGCCGAACGCGCAGAGCGAAATGGCGATTACGGAAAAGTTGCAGAATTGCGCTATGGCAAAATTAAAGAAGCTCAAGAAAAATTAGAGCAGCTTCAAAAGGAGCTGGAGGTTCAGCAAAGCGCAGGTACACTAATAAAGGAAGAGGTTACCAGAGATGATATTGCTGAGGTAGTAGCAAAATGGACCGGTATACCGGTGACTAAAATGTTGCAAAGCGAAAGAGAGAAATTATTAAAGTTGGAAGAAGTGTTGCACAAACGTGTTGTGGGTCAAAATGAGGCTATTCAGGCTGTATCTGATGCTATTCGAAGAAGTAGAGCCGGACTACAAGATGCGAAACGTCCTATAGGTTCCTTCCTGTTTTTGGGTACAACAGGGGTTGGTAAAACTGAATTGGCCAAAACACTGGCATCCTATCTATTTGATGACGAAAATGCTATGACACGCATAGATATGAGTGAATACCAGGAAAGCCATTCCGTAAGTCGTCTAGTGGGTGCCCCTCCGGGATATATAGGATATGACGAAGGAGGACAGCTTACGGAAGCAGTGAGACGCAGACCTTATTCCGTTGTACTTCTGGACGAAATAGAGAAGGCGCATCCGGATACTTTCAATGTTTTACTACAAGTATTGGACGAAGGCAGATTAACGGATAATAAAGGAAGAATTGCCGATTTTAAAAACACGATTATTATAATGACCAGTAATTTGGGAAGCCAGATTATTCAGGAAAAGTTCGAGACAAATAATGATATTTATAGCGCAACTGAAGCTGCTAAGATTGAAGTTTTAGGATTGTTACGAAGAAGTATTCGTCCGGAATTCCTCAATAGAATTGATGATATTATTATGTTTACTCCGCTTACTAAAGATGATCTTGTGAAAATTGTAAGATTACAATTAGATCAGCTTAAAAAATTAGTAGAAAAACAGCATATTACGCTGGATGCCACGGAGGAGGCTATTTTATATTTGGCAAATAGGGGTTTTGATCCTCAATACGGAGCCAGACCTATAAAAAGGGTTATTCAAAGAGAAGTACTTAATAATCTATCTAAAGAGCTGTTAAGTGGCACCATCAAAGCGGATAGTATTATTCTTATTGATTCTTTTGACGATGCTCTTGTTTTTAGAAATCAAGATGCTTTAGTTCAATAAAGATTTGATGAATATATTTAAGAAGCACCCAAAAAAGGGTGCTTTTTTATTTTGTATATATACCATGCAGTATATAAATTTTTTATATTCGTATAAAATAAAACTTTATGTCAAGTAAGGCTCAACGCACAACTTCGTACATTATAGAGACTGTTGCGCCAATTTTTAATAAATTGGGCTACGTTGGAACGAGCATGAGCGATCTTACTGAGGCAACCGGACTTACAAAAGGCGCCTTGTACGGTAATTTTGAGAATAAAGAAGCTCTAGCACTTGCAGCCTTTGAATATAGTAGCAAACTTCTCTTGGCGACTATTGATCAGAAGTTGAACACTCCAGGAACTTCTTTGGAAAAAATCTACGCATTTACAGATTTTTACAGACAATATGATATCTATAGCAATGAATTAGGTGGCTGTCCTGTTTTAAATGTTGGTGTCGACTCAAAATATAACAACGTACTTTTGGCAGCTGCAGCAAGAGAAACTGTAAAAACCATTGAAGGTAAAATTGCTTTGGTTTTGGAAGTTGGTGTAAATCAGGGTGAACTTAGAATTCCAGTAACCCCCCTTCAGTTTGCTAAACAATTGTACACTATGTTGCAGGGTGCTGTAGCCATGAATACCATTACCGGGGACAGGAAGTATTTACTAAATACTGTAGCTTATCTGGACCAACTTATTGTTAAAGAAATAAAAAATAAGGTTTAGTCTCCTATTACCCTAAAAATCCAGGTCTTGTCGGTATACTTCCCATTAAACTGATTATCTCTGGCTACTTCCGCCTCTTTTAAAGTATCATATCTTTCCAGATAGACGTAATTATACTTGTTTACGCTTCTGTAAAAAGATTTTGGATTAAGGCCCTTAGTTCGGAGTGTATTCATAAAATTGTCAAAGTATTTTTTGGTACCGAAGACATTGGCAACTAAATAGTATCCTGGGACCACACCATCTTCTTTAGTAACTTCTTCATAACGCCCTTGTGTCTTGGGTTGTTCTGTTTTCTTATCTGCGAGTTGTTTATCAAGCTCGGCCTTCTTGGCAGCTGCTTCCGCTTCTGCTAAGGCTGTTTTAGCAATAGAGTCCTGTCGCTTTTGTTCTAATGCCAAAGCTTCGGCAGCTTTGGTTTCAGCTAAGGAATCTAAACGGCGCTGTTCTCTTACCTTTTCGGAGGTTGCAAGTTCTTGATTTCGTTTGGCGGTGTCTAAGGAATCTTTGAGGATAGCATTTCGCTCTTTTTCCGCCAACTCCAACTGCTTTTTAGTCTCTTTTTCTTTGGCAAGAGCTTCGGTCTGCGCCAATTTCTCTTTAAGCCTACGTTCTTTAGCTGTTTCCAATTCTTCAGAATCTTCAAAAGCAACAACTTTTTTTCTTAAATCCTGAGGTCCAAAATTATAGGCCGCCAAAACTTCAAAACTGGGATCGCTATTCTTTAACAATGAACTTGTGCCAAATTCAACCAAAGCACCTAGAGATACCTTTTGAAAAAATCTGCCCCCTCCACCAAGTCCAATTCCATAAAAGCTATTGTATCCGGATTGAGCCCAAAATTTGGAAGCAGTGAGTAAAGCAGTAAGACCGTATTGCGTGTCCCCATTGGGTATAGTTTTCAAATATACATTAGGTTGAATAAGCGCCTCTATAGATGCTACAGGAATGTCATAACTTAAGGATCCTATGTATATTTTCTCAGAAGCTAAAGTGTGCCCCTCCTTAGTGGCAAAATTATAATCAAATAAATTTTCTGAGGCTAAACCAATACCTAAACCATTGTAAGTGAGCCGTATACCTGGGGCAAATTGAAGTATAAAAGGATTGTCTACATCCAATTGAGGTAATGGCAAGGGAGGATCAGGCTGTACTATTACTGATGTGAATTTTTGTTTATAACCAAAAACATTTAGTCCCACAGCAAGTTGCGAATTATTTCCCAGATCAAAGCTATACGCATAATTTATTACCCCCCCGGTGTTAAGAAAAAGTTCTGAGTTATTTTGAAAAAAACCAACTCCTAAAGCCGAATTAGTATTGATTTTCCGAGTGTAATTTAAAAAAAGTGTTGTAGGATCCGCATCTATGTTTTGCCATTGCCATCTAGACCATAGTGCTATGGATTGCGGTCTGTTACGATCAAGTGAAAACACAGGATTAAACAAACTTGAATTAAACTCTGTTAAGTTATGCTGCCGCAGATCTACAGGAAGCGTTGTTTCTTGTGATCTAACCACAACAAGAATACAAGTAGAGATGAGGAGAAAGGAATACCATTTAAGCATATGCAAAAGAACAAAAAACCAGTAGTTTTACATACTATTTTGTACTAATTTTAGTTACAGCATTGTAAGACTTAAAAATTTAAGAAACTAACCAACAATGAAATTTATAAAACCATTAGTCATAAGCCTACTATTTGGGGTAATTATTGCCTGCAAAGAGGACCGGAAAGTTGTAGAAGAAACTTCAGAAACCCTTGTTTCTACTTATTACTTTATTCGACATGCCGAAAAAGATAGAAGTAATCCTGACAATAAAGATCCCGAGTTAAATCAAGCTGGCTTAGGAAGAGCCATTCGCTGGGCTGAGGTTTTTGATCCTGTAGCCTTAGATGCCATTTATTCCACAAATTTCGAAAGAACAGAAATGACCGCGGCACCAACAGTAGTTAAAAAGAATCTTGTTTTACAATACTACGATCTTAAAGACTTGGAAATAGAGCAGTTTAAGGAAACAAACTTAGGCAAAAATGTGCTGGTTGTTGGTCATTCTAACTCCATACCGGAATTTGTAAATAAAATGATTGGAGAAGAGAAATATACTAACCTGGATGATTATGACAATAGTAGTCTTTTTATTGTAAGAATTATTTATGGGAAAGCTACAGATATTAGGTTAAATATGGATTAATGGTTTCGGGTTACCGTTATATTCTCTAATTCAATTTTTGACAATAGTTTCAATTCATTTTTTAAAAAAAGGCTATCTATTTCTAAAATGTTGGATGCCATTTTTGGGCTAAAATTGTTGTAATCAACGAAACGGATACCATTTATATAGCGTTCATTTATTGCCTCCCGAAAGCGAAATCCACCATTATCAACATGAAATTCATATGCTAAATAATCCGGTTTAAATGTTTCCTTATTGAACCAATAAATATATACGTCCTCAAAATCGTCACCCCCTTCTTCTTGACTAAAAGTGACTTTAACCTTATAATAGTCTTTGTTCCTAATCTTTATTTCACCAAGGAGCTCTTTATTTACGGCGCGATCATTTAAGCCATAAGGCAAATAAGCAAAATAGTGGACAGAATTGACCGAGTTGGAATACACATTAGCCAGAGAATCCGAAAGCGAAACCAAAGTATCATTAATAAAACGATGAAAATTTTTAGGTTCTTTGACATCTAAAATTTGAATGGTATCATTGCTTAAAAAGCGTTTTAAGATTTTCTGACCATTCAATGGCTTAGAACTATAAATTCTGTCCCGAAAGTTGAATTGTATGTGACTCTGACTATACAAATCACCTCCGCTGACAGCAATGGCATTGTCTACAATCTTTTGTGCCGAAATAGGAGTCTTTTCATTTTGATTGCACGAAAAAAGAGCGATGATCATTATAACAAGACTAACATTTTTCATTTTCTCATTTTTTAGTTTATCGTACACTTAAGCAAATCATTACAGCCGAATTAAAATTTATTCTGTTTTCAATGTCCGGCATATTGCGGATTTGTTTCTATTTTTACGTCCAATATGCAGAAAAATATCAATATAAAGAATAAAAGAGCCAAGTTTGATTATGAAATCTTGGACACCTATATTGCTGGGATAGTTTTATCAGGCACTGAAATAAAATCCATTCGCTTAGGTAAGGCATCTATTTCGGAAAGCTTCTGTGAGTTTAATGAAAAGGGAGAATTATTTGTAATTAACATGCAAATAGATGAATACTCTCACGGTACGCATTATAATCATAAGCCGAAGGCAGAGCGTAAGCTGCTATTAAACAGAGGTGAGTTGCGAAAATTGGGGAAAGAAGTCAAAAACTCCGGCCTCACCATAGTCCCTTTGAATATGTTTATTACTGATCGTGGTTTAGCTAAGGTAAATATTGCCCTAGCAAAAGGAAAAAAACTTTATGATAAAAGGGAAACCATAAAGGATAGAGACAATAAAAAGAGTCTTGATCGGATTAAGAAGAGCTTTAATAATTAAGCCAAAAAAAACTTACTGATCCAAAAGCATAGATTTAGTTTTTATTCTCTAACAGAGGTACAAACCGAAAGGAACCTAACTCTTTTTTTTCAAATTCTTTTTCCGATTTTCGAATAAATAAAGTCATTATCTGCTCGTCCATCCCAACTGGAATTACAAGCCTCCCTCCTATTTTTAACTGCTCCATTAATGGTTTTGGAACTTGCGGAGCTCCTGCAGTTACAATAATACCATCAAAAGGTGCTTCTTCGGGTAAACCTTTATACCCATCACCAAAAATGACTTTTTTAGGTCTATAACCCATTTTTTCAAAAAAGAGATTAGTTCTTTTAAACAGTTCCAATTGCCGTTCTATAGTATACACTTTTGCTTTTAAATGAAGTAATACCCCTGTTTGGTAACCACTACCGGTGCCAATCTCCAAAATTTTTTGACCGGTTTTTATTTGTAATAACTCGGTCTGAAAAGCTACAGTATAAGGTTGGGAAATAGTTTGTTCAGCGCCAATGGGAAAAGCCTTATCCTGATAGGCGTGATCTTCAAAACTACTATCTAAAAATAAATGTCTGGGTATATTCCGAATGGCATCTATTACCTTTTGGTCTTTGATTCCTTTGGCTAGAAGGGTTTCTGCCAATTGGTTTCGCATTCCCCGATGTTTTAAGGTGTCTTTCACTTGTTTGGTTTTGGTTTACGAAGTTATAGAATTCAAAAATACAAAGGTGATTTTAAAATAAACCAATGACCGGAATTAAAATAACGCCTTAAACCAAAGAGATTCAAATGAACTTTTATAACATAAACAATACAATATGCTTATTTTTGACAAAAACAAAGTTTATGCTTAAAGTTGGAGTCCTGGGTGCAGGGCATTTGGGGAAAATACATTTACGTCTGCTTAACGAATCTCACAAATATGAATTAATTGGCTTCTACGATATGGATGCCATAAACGGAAAAAAAGTTTCGGAAGAATTTGGTTACACGTATTTTGATAATTTAAATAAACTGATTGATGCGGCAGATGTTGTTGATATCGTAACCCCTACCTTATCTCATTTTGAATGTGCTAAAAAAGCAATTGAAAAGGGCAAGCACGTCTTCATGGAAAAGCCCATAACCAATACGCTTGAAGAAGCTCAGGAACTTCTTCATTTAGCAAACAAACACCATGTAAAGGGACAGGTTGGTCACGTGGAACGCTTTAACCCCGCATTTAAAGCAGTAAAAGATCAAATCAAAAACCCTATGTTTATTGAATCTCACCGCCTTGCAGAGTTTAATCCGCGCGGCACTGATGTTCCTGTTGTTTTGGATTTAATGATACATGATATAGATGCTATTTTAAGTTTGGTCAATTCTGAAGTTAAACAGATTAACGCCAGTGGTGTTTCAGTGATTAGCAATTCGCCGGATATTGCCAATGCGCGGATAGAATTTGAAAATGGCTGTGTGGCTAATTTAACAGCCAGCAGAATATCGCTTAAGAACATGCGCAAGTCTAGATTTTTTCAACGGGATGCTTATATTTCTGTAGATTTTCTAGAGAAAAAGGTGGAAGTGGTTCGTATGAAAGATGCCCCTGAGATTCCCGGTGATTTTGATATGATACTACAAAATGCGGAAGGTGTTAAGAAACAGATTTATTTTGAAAACCCTGATGTAGAAGCTAATAACGCCATTTTGGAAGAGTTGGAAACCTTTGCTGATGCCATAAAAAATGACACTCCTCCCATAGTGACATTAGAACAAGGTACACGGGCTTTAAAGGTAGCTTTACAAATTATAGCTTCATTTTAACCTGAATACAAATGAAAAAAATAGCAGTGATTGGCGCAGGTACAATGGGAAATGGAATTGCCCATGTTTTTGCTCAGAATGGATACAAGGTTAACCTAATAGATGTTTCAACATTCGCCATAGAAATTGGTGTAGCTAATATTGCGGCAAACTTGGATAGAATGATTGCTAAAAGCACACTTACCGAGAAGGAAAAGCAGGTTACACTTCAAAATATTACTACTTATACAAATATAGAAGATGGTACTAGAAATGTAGATTTGGTAGTTGAAGCAGCCACCGAAAATTTGGACTTAAAACTGAAGATTTTTCGCGATCTGGAAGGGTATTGTAAAGAAAAGACCATATTTGCTACAAACACTTCTTCTATCTCTATTACTCAAATAGCAGCCGTTACAAAACGACCGGATAAGGTTATAGGCCTGCATTTTATGAATCCGGCACCCATAATGAAACTTATAGAAATCATCAGAGGCTATAGCACGTCACAGGAAACCATGGATTCTATGATGGAGGTTTCCAAAAGTTTGGGTAAAATAGCAACAGAGGTAAATGATTATCCCGGCTTTGTTGCCAATCGCATTTTAATGCCCATGATTAATGAAGCTATTGAAACATTATATACCGGGGTTGCAGGAGTTTCCGAGATAGATACTGTTATGAAATTGGGAATGGGTCATCCTATGGGACCATTACAACTAGCAGATTTCATTGGTTTGGATGTTTGTCTTTCTATCTTAAATGTGCTCTATGAAGGATTTAAGAACCCCAAATATGCTCCCTGTCCTTTACTGGTAAATATGGTATTGGCCGGTAAACTGGGTGTTAAATCCGGAGCTGGTTTTTATGACTATTCCGGATCTAAAAAAGCGGAGAAAGTTTCCGAACGTTTTAATAAAAAAGAATAATAGGCACATCAAAGTATAATGTCAATTCAACAACAATTAACCGCTATAAAAGCTACCTTACCGGAAAGAGTTTGTTTGGTAGCTGTTTCCAAAACACAAAAACCGGCCACAGTATTGGAGGCTTATAAAGCAGAACAACGGATTTTCGGAGAAAACAAAGTACAGGAAATGGTTCAAAAATGGGAGACGCTGCCCAAGGATATTCAATGGCACATGATTGGTCATTTGCAAACTAACAAAGTCAAATACATGGCTCAGTTTGTCTCATTGGTACATGCGGTGGACAGTTTTAAGTTGCTTAAAGAAATTGATAATAAAGCAAAAAAACATAACCGCACCATTGATTGCCTTTTACAAATATATATTGCAGATGAGTCAACTAAATTTGGATTGAATGACGAAGAGTTATATGGTATTATTCAATCTCAGGAATTTAAAATTTTAGGAAATGTAAAGGTGGTTGGACTAATGGGAATGGCCACTTTTACAGAGGACAAGGAAAAAATTAGAAAAGAGTTCCGCTATTTAAAATCGCTGTTTGATAAACTGAAAATGGAATTATCAGACATAAGTATATTATCCATGGGAATGAGCGGAGATTATGAGATAGCGATAGAAGAAGGAAGTACAATGGTGCGAATTGGAAGTAGCATTTTTGGAGCGCGAGGTTAGTGCCTAGGATACAAAACAAATTTAAAGAATAGGTTAATGTACGCTATACTAGATATAGAAACAACAGGTGGAAAGTACAATGAAGAGGGAATTACAGAAATTGCTATCCATAAGTTTGATGGTCATGATGTGGTTGATGTATTTATTAGTCTGATAAATCCGGAAAAGGAAATTCAACCCTTTGTTGTAAATCTAACCGGAATTAATAATAACATGCTTCGCACTGCCCCGAAGTTTTATGAAGTTGCCAAGCGCATTGTTGAAATTACCGAAAACGCCACCCTTGTTGCGCATAATGCCCAATTCGATTACAGAATTTTGCGAACAGAATTTCGGCGACTCGGATTTAATTTTGAACGAAAAACATTGTGTACCGTAGATCTTTCCAAAAGCCTGTTACCGGATGCGGATTCTTACAGTCTTGGGAAATTGGTACGTTCCCTGGGTATCCCTGTAAGTGATCGGCACAGAGCAAACGGAGATGCATTAGCTACATTAAAGCTATTCAAATTATTACTTTCCAAGGATTTGGATAAATCCATCTTAAAAAGCATTGTTAGAGAAGAATCAACCGGTGAACTTTCCCCAAGACAATTGGATATTGTAGAACAGTTACCGTCGGAAACCGGGATATACTATCTCTATAATAAAGATGGAGAAATTATCTATTTAAGTAAAAGCAGAAACATAAAAAAAAGGGTCAATCAGCATTTCACCAATGAGGGCGGACAGAATAGAAAACTACAAAAAGAGACCCGAAAAGTGACCTTTGAAAGGACAGGAAGTGAATTGGTTGCTTTTTTAAAGGAAAGTGAAGAATTGGCTCGTATACGCCCCACGTACAATTTGAGTTCTGATAAGAAACTATTTTCACACGCTTTGTATCAGTCTGTAAATGAAGAAGGGTATATAATCCTGGAAATTGATAAAATAGACAGGAATAGAGAAGAAATAATTACCTTTAATAGTCTTGTTGCGGCGAGTAATTTTATGCGTAGAATTACAGAGGAGTTTCAGTTATGCGATAAATTAAACGGCTTGTCACAAGCCAAGAAGAATTGCTCTAAATACGATGAACAAAAATGTATGGGAGCCTGTATTCAGAAAGAAGAACAAGAGGAATATAATAAACGGGTTTTGCAAGCTTTACATACCTATAGCATTGCTAACAGAAACATGGTAATACTCGATAGAGGTCGATCTTTAGGAGAACGTAGCGTCATTTTAATAAGGGATGGCGTTTTTAAAGGAATTGGTTTTTGCGATTTGAACCATCAGGTAAACAATAGGAGTATTCTGGAGTCTGTTATAGTTTTTATGCAAGGAAGCATAAATACAAATTATATTATAGAATCCTTTCTCCGAAAAAGTAAACGTCATAAAATAGTGGAACTCAACCAATAGATTTTGAAAGAAAAAGAACCCCTAAATTGGAAAGAAAAAGTCCACGAGGTTATCTATGGCACGCATACTCCGTCTGGGCGACTTTTCGATCTTATTCTGCTTATAGTTATTCTCTACAGTATCATCATCATCATGCTGGAGAGCGTTCCAAGATTTAATATTAAATACAATGAATTTCTAAATGCCTCAGAATGGATAGTGACCATATTATTTTCAATTGAATATATACTGAGAGTTATCTGCATAAAAAGACCCGAAAGATACATATTCAGTTTTCTGGGCATTATTGATTTTCTATCTACGATACCCAAATACATATCACTTTTATTTCCCGGTTCGCAATTTATCAGTGCATTCAGGGTTTTACGTTTATTGCGGATTTTCAGGATCTTAAAACTGGCACGGTTTGTAGGAGAATCCAATAATTTGGTAAGAGCCTTAAAAGCCAGTCGGACCAAGATTTTTGTTTTTGTTTTTTTTGTCTTAATTGTTTCCGTCTTATTGGGTACCGTAATGTACCTTATTGAAGGACCGGAAAACGGTTTTAATAGTATTCCGCATAGTGTATATTGGACCATTGTAACGCTGACCACAGTAGGTTATGGCGATATCTCGCCACAAACCGGTTTGGGTCAACTAGTGGCTACCTTAATCATGATTATAGGTTATGGCATAATTGCTGTTCCTACAGGAATTGTTTCTGCGGAATATGTGGATTCCAGAAATAAGGCAAAGGCTGAAGAGGCTGAAGTCTGTCCCAACTGTGTTTCTAAAATCACAATTAAAGATGCTAAGTATTGTCATAAATGTGGTCATTTTCTTGATGACGACGATTAAGATATGCCATGGCCAACCCCATTGGCGTTGACAAGTGATAATTTAAAATGAATAACCCATACTCCCGAACTATCGGGATAAGCAAGATAAAAACTAATGCCTTTTGGATAATTCTAGAGCTAGAAAAAAGCTTATTGCTATTGTTGGTCCAACCGGAATCGGTAAAACTGCTTTGGCCATAAAAATCGCAAAGCATTATAATACGGAAATAATTTCTGCTGATTCCCGACAATTTTATAAGGAAATGCATATCGGTACCGCTGTGCCATCTCCGGAAGAACTAAGAGCCATCCCCCATCATTTTATTCAACATAGATCCATTTTTCAAAACTATTCGGTTGGGGATTTTGAGAGAGATGCTATAGCACTGCTACAAGAATTATTTAAGAAAAATAATGTAGTGGTTATGGTGGGCGGCAGTGGGCTTTATATGGATGCTGTGCTTAAAGGATTGGATGAATTTCCTGCGGTGCCACCTGAAATTCGTGAAAAACTAAAAGATGTTTTCGAGGAAGATGGGATTGAAGCACTTAAAAATCAACTAAAAAGGTTAGACCCGGTTTATTATGATCAGGTAGATATAGATAATCCCCATCGCCTAATTCGGGCACTTGAAATTTGTATTGGTACAGGGAAGCCATATTCCTCTTTTTTAAATCAAAAAAGTGAAGCACGATTTTTTAAGAGTTGCATTATTGGACTTGAGGCCGATAGAAAAATCATCTATGATCGCATTAACAAACGTGTAGATTGTATGATAGAAGAGGGTCTAGTACAAGAAGCAAAAGTGCTTCTGGAACATAGAGAACTCAATGCCTTACAAACGGTGGGTTACAAAGAGTTATTCCAATATTTAGATGAACACTGGTCGCTTGATTTCGCAGTATCAGAAATAAAGAAGAACACCAGAAGATTTGCCAAACGGCAATTGACCTGGTTTAAAAAGCGGGAAGAAGTGCTTTGGGTAGATTTTCAAGAGGATGTGGGTAGTATTATTGAAAAAATCAGGTTTTAACGCAGGAAGTGGTTTAAATCAACATGACATCCTTTCAAATAGAATTGCTTAAAATTCATTAGGTTAGTGGAATAAATTAGGATGGGTAAACGGAGGTTGATGTTTAAGGCGTTACCTTCACTTAAAACAGACAAAAATTAATGAACCAACGAATAGCACATATTGCCTTAATGGTTAAAGATTATGATGATGCAATTAAATTTTACACTAAAAAATTGAATTTCACGCTACTTGAAGACACGAGAATTGACGAAAAGAAGAGATGGGTACTAGTTGCCCCCCCAGGAGCTACGGAATGTTGCTTGTTACTTGCAAAAGCGGATAATGATAGACAAATGGAAAGCATTGGAAACCAGACAGGAGGAAGGGTTGGTTTTTTTCTTTTCACAGATGATTTTTGGAGGGATTTTAATAAAATGACCGACAACAAAATAAATTTTGTGAGACCACCTACCGAATTTCAATACGGAACTGTTGCTGTATTTGAAGATTTATATGGGAATATGTGGGATTTGATTGAACCAAATGAGAACAATATAGGACTAATAAAAGAATAAAACTAGGTGATAAAGTTTATGAAAACGTGGATTTATAAGCTTGAAGGTTTAAGTCTGAAAGAATTTGAAAAGAAGAACGTCGAAGATTATGATGATTTGCCATTATAAAATATAAAACGTGCTACAACCATGATTGCCGTTGTTCCCCGCTGCTACCCTCCCCAAGCCTCTAGATTTTCGCTCGGGAATCCCCCTCTTACTACGCTCCAACAGCCTTGCTGCCTTCCCTTGCCAATAAGAATAGCGCTAATTATGCCAATTATTTGAGAAGCCGCAAAAATATTCGCTATTTTTCTGGAACCAGTAATATCTATTTTTTTTACTTCCCTCCGCCCCCACAGCTATTTTAAAATGGGAATCATGTACCTATTACGGGTAATTGTATAACAATTAAACCTATGGATTTACGGAATTTTGATGAATGCTTCTGAAAGTATGTTATTGCTTTTGGTTCGGCCATTTCGAGTTATGAAATTGAAGTATGTTTTGGAAATACCTTCAAAACAAAATAGTTCCTCAATTGAGGTTATTAAATCCGAATTACTATGTCCATAGAAACAGTTAACCCATTCACGAACAAAAAAGTAAAGTCGTTCCGAGTTATTACGGAGAGCGCATTGGAAACTAAGGTTGCTAAAGCTGAGGAGGCTTTTACTAATTGGAAACAAACTACATATCAGCAACGTGCCGACCTGTTGCATAAAGTAGCAACAATCATGCGCATAAAGAAATCAGAGCTTGCTAAAACCATCACACTGGAAATGGGCAAACTTCTGGCACAGGCAGAAGGAGAAATTGAATTGAGTGCAGATATTTTCGACTATTATGCAGATCACGGAGAAGCGTTTCTTGCGGATAAAGTTCTTGATCCGGAGTATGGCACTGCTATTATTCGCAACAGCCCAATCGGCGTGTTGTTGGGTGTAATGCCTTGGAATTTTCCATTCTATCAGGTAGCGCGCTTTGCCGCTCCAAATATTATGGTTGGTAATACTATTTTGCTAAAACATGCCTCCATGGTACCACAATGCGCAGCTGCGATCCAAGAACTTTTTGAAGAAGCAGAAGCACCGGAAGGTTTGTACACAAATCTATTTATTTCCGGTAAAGACGCTTCTACCTTAGTGGCCGATAAAAGGGTAAAAGGGGTTTCCTTAACAGGAAGTGAAGAAGCAGGTGCAAGTATTGCCTTGGAAGCCGGAAAACATTTAAAAAAGGTTGTGCTGGAGTTAGGTGGTAATGATGCCTTTATTATCTTGGAAGATGCGGACATGGATAAAACAGTAGAGTGGGCAGTTGTTGGTAGAATGAACAATAACGGTCAATGCTGTGTAGCTTCTAAGCGGTTCATTGCGTTGGAAGCAATTGCGGATACTTTTATTCAAAAATTTAAGGACAAGTTAGCAGCCATGAAAGTAGGTGATCCCATGGATTCCGACACAGAATTGGGGCCTTTAAGTAGTGAAACTGCAGCAGTTCATTTAGCAGATCAGGTCAAACGTTCCGTTGATGAAGGTGCCCGAATTTTATTAGGCGGCAAACGTCTAAGTCGGGAAGGTGCTTTTATGGAACCTACTATTCTTACCGATTTGAAACCCGGTATTGCAGCCTATCATGAAGAATTATTTGGGCCTGTAGCATCGTTTTATGTGGTGAAGGACGAACAAGCTGCTATTGATTTGGCTAATGATTCTGAATTTGGTTTAGGCGCATCTGTCTTTACACAAGATATCGAACGAGGCAAAAAGATAGCCGATCAAATTGATACCGGAATGGTGTTTATTAATCATCCTACCTGGACACAAGCCGATCTTCCATTTGGTGGAACAAAAAGCTCAGGCTTTGGTCGTGAACTTTCGGAATTGGGAATACATGAGTTTGTCAATAAAAAACTTATTCGGGTTAGTGATCTTAACGACCCTTTTTAGCAGATAAACAAATGAGTAAATATCAGAAATAGATAATGAAAAAA
>JBGTEN010000034.1:0-3292 GCA_041747755.1 Arenibacter sp.
CTTCAATTTCTTCTTTTACAGACATATCCACTTTTTTGATAAAAATTTTTTGCCCAGAATATTTAGAAGCAAAATCCTTTTTCAAACCCTTCAAATCCTTCAGATTTCTGGCACAGGTGAAAACATCAAATCCTTCCAAAGCAAACCTTTCTATTATTGCCCTTCCAATACCTTTTGTTCCACCGGTGACCAATATACTTTTTGACATATTAATTCGTGTTTCAATAATTAGTATGACAACTATCTACTTCCGACAAAGTTACATTATTTTGAAAACTTTGCGAACTTAAACGATTAATCCAAGGAGGGCTTTTGATTTTTATATTAATTTTAACTTTATGGAAACACAAACCACCGACAGGCTTGAGCTGGCGGCACATTTTGTCAACAGCACCAATAGTCCCATATTTTTGACAGGAAAAGCGGGAACAGGAAAAACAACCTTTTTACGGAACCTTACCGAGAACACGCATAAAACCTATGTTATCGTAGCCCCTACAGGCATAGCGGCGCTACATGCCAAAGGAGTGACCATACATTCACAATTCCTTTTTCCTATGGGTTCATTTCTACCAACTAGGGAACCGGAAGGGAATTTCACCAATAATGGAAACTTCTTTACGCAATTTAGTTTAGGCAGACGCCATACTTTAAATATGGCCAGAAAAAAAGTCCTAAGGTCCATAGAACTGCTTATCATAGATGAGGTCAGTATGTTGCGTGCCGATATTTTGGATGCCATAGACTACAGGATGAAAAGCATCAAACGGAATTTCGAAGAGCCATTTGGAGGTATTCAGGTATTGATGATCGGGGATTTGTTCCAATTGCCACCAATAGTTAGGGATCATGAATGGCAAATCCTGAGTAAATTCTACAACAGCATGCATTTTTTTGAAGCCAGGGCATTGCAGCAATCAGGCATGGTTTATCTTGAGTTGGATAAAATTTTCAGGCAAAAGGATGAACTGTTCATCCGGATTTTGAATAACCTGAGAGACAATAAAGTCACACAAGAGGACATTTCGATTCTCAACAGTCATTTTAAAACCCCTGAAGAAATCAAAAATCTGAAGGATACCATTATCATTACCACACATAATTACAAGGCAGAAGAACATAACCAAAAAGAACTGGCTGCATTGAAAAGCAAATCCCATTTTTTTGAGGCAATTATAGAAAATGATTTTCCGGAAAGCCTATTCCCAATCCCCAAAACATTGGAAATCAAAGAGGGTGCTCAGATCATGTTCATCAAAAATGATACAAGTGGCTATGCCGATTTTTTCAATGGTAAAATGGCAACTGTTAAAACCATTATAGATGGGAAAATTATGGTTGTGATGTCAGATTCAAAAGTTGAATTTACATTAACGAGAGAGGTATGGGAAAATAAGAAATACATTGTGAATGAAGACACCAAAGAATTAGAAGAGGAGGTCGTAGGGACTTTCGAACATTTTCCGGTTAAGTTAGCTTGGTCAGTGACGGTTCACAAAAGCCAGGGTCTAACCTTTGATAGGGCCATTATAGACGTAGGTCAGGCCTTTGCCCCTGGACAGGTATATGTTGCATTAAGCAGGTTGAGGGGATTGGAGGGATTGACATTGAGAACAAGAATTCAAACCCATACCATAAGCTCGGATCATAATGTCACTCAATTTACCCAAAGCACTTTCCAACAAGCACCGTTACATGAATTGCTGGGTCAGCATCAATTAAAATATATCCAAAAACTGCTGGAATCAACTTTTGATTTTGGTGAGATGATCCATAGCATAGAGATCTTTAGAAAGGAAACTGAGAGCAGTTTGGAATTTGAAGACCAGGAAATGAAAGATGCAATGCCGGGTATTTATGAAAGTATTATTCAAGAGAATCCGAATACTTTTAAGTTTCAAAGACAATTGGTGGCATTGCTTCAAAACAAGGATGAACTCAAATTGATGGAAAGGTTGGAAAAAGGGAGTGATTATTATACGGCTTTGCTAAAGGAGATTTTGAAAAAAATGTTGATCCATGAAGCAGAAGTGGAGAGATTTTCCAAAACCAAAAAATATTTGGAGGGAATATCTGAATTGGAAATCATTCTGCTTAAAAAATTAGGAGACATTCAAAAAGTCACCAATCTGATACCTGCTATATTAAACGGTGAAGAAATCGGGAAAATGACTGATGTAAATCACACCTTAATACAGCTACGGATTCAAATGTATCAAGAGGCTAAAAATGCAGCTAAAGAGAACCCTAAGTTTGCAAGTACCAAAACAGGCCGGAAGAAAAAAGAAGATGGGGTTCCAAAAATAAAATTGGAAAAAGGAGAAACTTACGAAATCACATTTGAATTGAGCCGATCTGGCAAATCAATCATGGAGATCGTAGAAGAAAGGGGCCTAGCTGAATCCACAATCAAAGGACATCTAGCGAAAGGAATAGCAGCAGGCAAAGTTTCCATTCATAATCATATAAGCGATGAGGAAATATCCAAAATAAGCAGCCTGATTGAATCTGAAAATGGAGAACTTGGTACTTTACGACAAAAATATCCTGATTTGTATGATTATGGAACTTTAAGAATGGTGGCTGCACATATAGGCCTAAAACAGGTGTGACTTAATAATAAAAATTCTTTGCTGGAAAAAACCCAAATCATACAAATAGCAAATTGTTTACAGTTCTTTTAAGTGGACTCCTTCCTCTTTAAAAATAATTGGAAAATGCAACTGTGCAAATAGGTTTCTTAAATCTACAATCTAAAATCTAAATTCTTAACCCCTAGAAACGCCAAAAGCCAGCTTTGCGGGCTGGCTTTTCGATAATGTGGCGGCGGCCTACTCTCCCGGGTGTAACCCCAGTACCATCGGCGCTGCAGGGCTTAACTTCTCTGTTCGGGATGGGAAGAGGTGGGACCCCTGCGCTGGGCCGCCTAGTCTTTGAGACTGCTAGATGCGAGATGCGAGACTTTTAGACTCCATCCACACCATATCTCTTAATTTCTCATGTTCTTTGGGCTTTGGCTTCTACGGGACTAGTTTGTCTAATCTCTCGCTTCTCGCTTCTCGCCTCTTATATTGATATGTCTCGCAGAGAATGCAACAGCTTGAGCTGAAGCAAGTTTTCGGGCTATTAGTACTGCTCGGCTTTGCCATTACTGACTTTACACCTGCAGCCTATCGACGTCATCGTCTCTGACGGCCCTGTTTGGAAGTCTCATCTCGGAGGGAGTTTCGCACTTAGATGCTTTCAGCGCTTATCTCTTCCCGACGTAGCTACCCGGCAGTGCAGTTGGCAC
>JBGTEN010000035.1:0-2570 GCA_041747755.1 Arenibacter sp.
GCAAGCACATTACTCATCCGGTAATTATATCCTACATGAGAATGTTCATAATGAGGGGCATCATCCCGTGCTTGTGTGGCTAAAAAAACTGCTTTATTTTTTAGATCACTATTTTTAGCAACCAACGCGCCTCCTCCGGAAGTAGTAATAATTTTATTCCCGTTAAAAGATAAAATACCAATGTCACCAAAAGTACTACACTTTTGATTTTTATAGGTACTTCCCAGAGCCTCTGCACTATCTTCCACGATGGGAATATCATGTTCCAATGCAATTTTCTTAATTTCATCCATTTTACAGGGCATACCATATAAATGCACCACTACAATGGCCTTTGGTTTTTTGCCTCTAGCCATCCGATCTTCTATAGCCTCAAGCAGTAACTCTGGAGAAAGGTTCCAGGTATCTCGTTCACTGTCCACAAAAACAGGGGTTGCACCCAGATAAAGAATTGGATTGGCAGAAGCAGAAAAGGTAAAACTTTGACAGATCACTTCATCGCCATAAGAAACACCTAATAATTCTAAAGCCAAATGAATCGCTGCTGTACCGGAACTTAGGGCTGCAACATGACTATTTTCACCAATATAATCGGAGATTGCCTTTTCAAACAAATTTACATTAGGTCCCAAGGGAGCTACCCAGTTGGTATCGAACGCTTCTTTTACATAAGCCTGTTCATTAGTTCCCATATGTGGGGAGGATAGCCATATTTTTGTTGAAGTTGTTACCAAATCTTGCACGTTTAAAAAGGATTAAACTAAATTCATTTGTTCTTATTATCAAGCTTTTAAAAGAATTTCGTGCGTTCAAAAAACATTCGGTTCATCATTTATTCTTCCCGATAAAAGCATGTACAAATTTAGGGGTAAAATTATAGATAAGACCCTTTTCGCAAAAATATAACTAACACATTTCGTTAAAAAGTTAACATTTTCGGATAAGGAGATGTAATGTGCCCTTGAAACAACCCAACAATACAAATTACATCGGATTTTACGTGTACTACATCTGGGCTTAAACAAACTCAATGATTGTTTACTATGTTTTTTGATGGGCGTCTATTTCCTTTAGAAGGATTATGTTAAGCATATATAATATCCTAATAACGAAGTTTGCTAACTTCCCTCAATGCCTTAGTAAACTGAGAAGTACATAAAAAATAAGCCACTTTTTTAGGATACTCTAATTTTTTATGATTGAAACCAAGGAATAGCAAAAGATTTTAACCGTAGAAAACATCATATTGGAGAATATTTTGATTTTATTTGCATTATAGTTTGGGCTATTTTTAATAGAAAAAGCGTTTCAGTAAAACAAAATAACATAAAAATGAATAAACCATCACCTTTTCCCTTTTTGGACTCAAAATACTGTATTCTGGTAACAGGTGGTGCCGGATTCATAGGCTCCAACCTATGTGAGGTACTTTTGAAGAATGGGAACAAAGTAAATTGTTTGGACAACTTTTCCACAGGAAAAAAGGAAAATATACTTCCCTTCCTAAATAACCAAAATTTTAGCTTAATAGAAGGAGACATTCGAAACTTGAGTACTTGTCAAAAAGCATGTGAAGGCATGGACTATGTATTACACCAAGCCGCTTTGGGATCGGTGCCACGATCTATAAACGACCCTATAACAACTAACGATGTGAACGTTTCTGGTTTTTTGCACATGTTGATAGCTGCACGGGATGCCAAAATAAAACGATTTGTATATGCTGCCAGCTCTTCTACTTACGGGGACTCGAAAAGTATGCCAAAAGTAGAAGATGTAATTGGTAGACCCCTCTCTCCCTATGCTGTTACCAAATATGTGAATGAATTATATGCCGATGTTTTTGGAAAAACCTATGGTTTGGAAACTATAGGACTTAGATATTTTAACGTATTTGGGAGAAGGCAAGATCCCAATGGGGCCTATGCAGCTGTAATTCCGAAGTTTGTAATGCAATTAATGAATCATGAAAGTCCGGTTATCAATGGTGACGGTTCGTATTCTCGGGATTTTACCTATATCGACAATGTCATAGAAATGAATATTAGGGCTATAATATCGGAAAATCCAGAAGCTGCTAATTCCGTATACAATGTGGCTTATGGCGAGCGAACCGATTTAAATGAACTTGTGGCTTTGCTAAAAGAATATTTAAGTGTCTTTGATCAGAAAATTGCAAAAACAGAAGTAATTTATGGTCCTGCGCGTGTCGGGGATGTGCCCCACTCCTTAGCATCCATAGAAAAAGCAAAAAAATATTTAAAATACAACCCTCAATTTGATATGAGAAACGGACTAAAAGAAGCTGTTTCCTGGTATTGGCAAAATTTAAAATAAATGAAAACTCCCAAAATCGCAGTTATAGGCTTAGGCTACGTTGGATTACCTCTGGCACGCTTGTTAGCCACAAAATACCCGGTCATTGGTTTTGACATTAATAAAACTAGAATCTCAGAATTGCAGTCCGGGACCGATAGCACTTTAGAAATTGAGGATCAAATTCTGCAAGCTGTTCTAAAAAATAGCCCAATATTAAACACTGGTTTGTATTGTTCTTATAAAACAGAAGA
>JBGTEN010000036.1:0-3136 GCA_041747755.1 Arenibacter sp.
TTTAATTGATTAAGCTCTGCCTGATTCTGAATTCTAACTTGCCCAAAGGAGCAGATTCCAAAAAGAAAAATGAAAACAGCTAAACCAAATTGTATCGTCTTCATAACTTTATTTTTTATTCCTCCCAGAAATCGGGTACTATATTACTTCCTAAGGCCGTACAGTCACCACAAGACCTATTCGTAACCAAATAAGGACCTTCACACGAACCCGGCTCCGCGTTGTCATCTACATATTGCACCCCGTCAAATCGAATTTGGGCCGATAGTAGCGCGGTACAACCAAGGCCACAAAAGGTGGGTGGAGCAAATAAAAAATCACAATTATCGGGATACGGGGGTAGAGGATCATTTGGAAAAAAGTCTTCGTAATTAAAAAATAATCGTTGAGAGCTTACCTGATTCACCTCAAAATAGCCAATTACCAGCTCATTAGAATTTGTTTTTGAGCTTATATTTCCATTTAAAAATCCCGGTTGTATTTCAGAAAAAATACTTTCCGAACTGCTAAAATCACGCAAGGCCGAATAATAAGAAAAAGCTTTTGGCGACTGCACTAATTGTTTAATCAAGATACTATAGCGATGAGACAAGATATAATTATCCCTTTTTATAAACCGGACGGTAAATTTATTTACATCGGAACCAGATTGAAAACTGGCATCGTTAAGTATTACATCTTTTTGGCTGGCCGTACCATAACAAACCCGTTCCTCTTGCTCCCTTTCCACTAACTCTACTTCATCGGGTATAGAAAGAAAAGGGGGAGGATTGCAGATTCCCGCGGTTATTACTTCAAATTTCCTAGGCGTCCAATTGGGTGCTATAATTTTATAAGTCTCATCATAAGCATACCTGTAAAATGCTGAATTACCGGAAATTGAACTGCTATTAACACTTATTGCAATACCTTCTTCTCCCAAATTATTGGTAACTCGCTCTGCTAAAATGCCTTGCAGTTGTGCACCTCCTTCAAAGCTTTCCGGCTCCGAGCTATAACTATTTCCGTCTCTGGTAGTAATATTTAAAGTATAGCCAACGCCTTGCTGCGCAGCAAAAGGGGAGTTTGAGCGGTATTGGCCCGGGGCCACTTCCGAAAACAGAAACTCATTTTGCGCTCCATCTACCACACCTACCGTTGCACCAACCTCAGCAACGGGTCCATTCTCTTCAAAAGAATAGGTTCTGGATAATAGAATTTCCTGCGACTTCATTTCATTGGTTAAGGAAGCTTCTACCACCAACAGATTTGTCTGCCCCTCTTGACGCAAAGTTCTAAAATCAACTTCTTCAATACAGCCCAAAAGCATGCTCAGCAAAATAAAAAATGCTGAATACGAATATGTCTTGAATTTCTTCATATTGGACGACATTAAAACTTAAAATTATACGTTATTGAAGGGATAGCCACAGCAAAAATAGAACTTTGGTATGCTTTAACTTCGCCCCCCTCAGTCACAAAAAACACAGAATACGGATTGGCTCTTCCCAAGACATTATACACCGATATATTCCAAAAACTGTGAATTAACTTATTCTTTTTATGGTTCCCTTCTATGTTTAAACCGAGATCTAAGCGATAATAGTCCGGAATTCTAAATTCATTACGGTTACTATAAAATACATACTCCGCATTATTAAAATTATATTGCCCAATGGGATACGTTACTGGTCGGCCTGTTTGGTAGGCAAAATTTAGAGAGAAGCTGTATCTTCTGGTAAATTTATAATTGGCGATAAGGCTAACATCATGAGGTTTGTCAAAGTTTGATGGAAAATACTGCCCCCCATTGATACGCTCCTCTGAAAATTCACTATCAAACTTAATCAAAGATCTGGAATAGGTATACCCCAACCAACCATTAAGTTTGCCCAAATTTTTGCGTAAGAGTACTTCAACCCCATACGCTTTTCCCTGACCCTGAATAACTTCTGTTTCTATATTATCATTGAGCAACAACTGAGCCCCCGTCTTAAAATCCAAAACATCCTCCATATTTTTATAATACCCCTCCACACTAAACTCATACATATTCTCTTGAAAATTCTTGTAAAATCCTAACGCGTACTGAGTGGCTCTCTGGGGTTTTATATTGCCATCTGAAAGCTTCCAGGTGTCAATGGGTGATACCGTTGTGGTGTTAGACAGTGTATGAATGTACTGGTACATCGTATTAAAACTGGCCTTCACCGAAAAATCAGGCGTAAACAGATACCTTCCTGAGATACGAACTTCGGGACCTCCATAGGTTTGTATTACTTCGTTATTGTCAAAATCTGTTGTGTCCTGAAAACTACCGGCATTCCTAGGCTGACCCTCTTCATAGTTGTTTTGTATAGCAGGGCCAAGGGCGGCAAAAAAGGAAAATCGCAATCCGGCGACAACCGAAAATCTCTCAGAAAAAGTGATATTATCAGAGATAAAAACTGCACTTTCAAGTCCCTTTTCTCTGGGAATTTGAAACGATTGAATGTCCGATTCACTATTTAAGGGATCTATAAAGCCCGGTTTTACTCCATATAACTTGGAGGCTATACCGTAGTCTAAGGTATGCACCTCGTCCCAAACAAATTTAAATTTGGCGTTAATTTCCGTTTCATCTATTTGATACCCCAAATCAAAATCAGTATTACTTTGACCATCGAATTCTATTCCAAAGCGATACTGGCTATTAGCCAAATTAAGATTCATTACACTGCGATCACTCAATTGGCGAGTCCAATTGGCAGACACAAGCCTATTGCTATAATTAAATAAGGAGTCATTGGTAATGCTGAAATTATCTTTACTGTAATACGCGGTGGCACTTACCGTGTTTTTGTCGTTAATTTCATGTTTATACTTGATTATAGCATCATAGAAAGATGCGGTACTATTACTTAAATCCGGATCATCCAAAGATTGTAAAATCCAATCCGAGTACGCTCCCCTGCCCCCAAAAACCAAAGACGATTTGCCCGGAACAACGGGTATTTCCAACGAAACATTTCCTGTTACCGGACCAATGGAAGCCTCTCCTGAAATTTTTTCTGTATTGCCATCAATTGTTTTTATATCAAAAACCGATGATAATCGTCCACCAAACTGAGCCGGAATACCTCCTTTATAGATGTCCACATCTTTGGTTACAAAGGGA
>JBGTEN010000037.1:0-23998 GCA_041747755.1 Arenibacter sp.
TCTTCTAAATGCTTTATGTGATAATTACTCATGCTAAAATCATTTTATTCAAATTGTACGTATTCAAACAATTTTTCCGACAAAAAATCCTTTTAGTGTTTACTAGCCCTACCCGCTCCATTTGGTATTCTAATATTCTCAACTATTTCCTGAACATCATCTGGAGGCTCGGGAGTGAATTTGGAAATTAATAAGGCGACTATAAAGTTAAGCAACATTGCCACAGTACCAAAACCCTCCGGGGAGATTCCGAACCACCAATCGATTTCTGTTCCACCACCGAACATATCAAATTTAAATTTCATCATGTACATTAACATGGATACAATGCCAACCAACATCCCTGCAATAGCTCCTTCTTTGTTCATTTTTTTATAAAAAATACCCATGATAATAGCAGGAAAAAATGAGGCTGCCGCCAAGCCAAATGCGAGGGCGACTGTTGCTGCTACAAAATCCGGCGGATGTATTCCAAAATAACCTGCCACGCCAACAGCTGCCACAGCTGATAAACGCGCCGCGATTAATTCTCCTTTATCAGAAATGCCGGGTTTAATCTGTTTTTTAATTAAATCATGCGAAATAGATGTGGAAATCACCAATAATAACCCAGCTGCAGTGGATAGTGCTGCTGCCAATCCTCCTGCGGCTACCAGAGCGATGACCCAATTGGGTAAATTAGCAATCTCTGGGTTTGCCAAAACCATGATATCGGGATCTACGCTCAATTCATTAACTGCTTTATCGGCAACATACTGAATCTTTCCATCTCCATTTTTATCATCAAATTTTATAAGACCTGTAGTCTCCCACTTGGAGAACCATGCAGGCATATCTTCGTATTTTTGATTGCTGACAGTTTCGATTAGGTTGGTTCTGGAAAATACGGCAATAGCAGGAGCAGTTGTGTATAGAATAGCTATAAACAATAGGGCATATCCGGCCGACTTTCTGGCGTCCCGAACCTTTGGAACTGTAAAAAATCGTACGATGACATGAGGTAAGCCCGCCGTGCCAACCATAAGAGCGGCTGTGATACAAAAAATATCTATCATAGCTTTAGAACCATCCGTATATTTAGCAAAGCCCAGTTCGGTAGATAAGCCATCTAATTTATCAAGCAAGGAAATACTCTCTCCTGTGATATTGCTACCCATCCCTAGTTGCGGTATTGGATTTCCCGTCATTTGAATGGATATGAAAATGGCAGGAACCATAAAGGCAAAAATAAGAACACAATACTGGGCTACCTGGGTATAAGTAATACCCTTCATGCCTCCAAGAACAGCATAGAAGAGTACTATAATCATCCCTATAATTACTCCGGTATTTATGGGAACCTCTAAAAATCTTGAAAACACAAGGCCTACTCCTCGCATTTGTCCGGCCACATAAGTAAAGGAAACTAGTAACGCGCAAATTACTGCAACAGTTCGTGCCACATTAGAATAGTAACGATCTCCAATAAAATCTGGAACGGTAAATTTCCCGAACTTCCGTAAGTAAGGTGCTAAAAGTAGTGCTAATAAAACATAGCCCCCTGTCCAGCCCATAAGATAAACGGAGCCATCATAACCGCCAAAAGAGATTAGCCCTGCCATACCTAGAAAAGAGGCTGCTGACATCCAATCGGCCGCAGTAGCCAATCCATTAGCCAATGGGGAAACTCCACCGCCGGCAACATAAAATTCTTTAGTAGAGCCAGCTCTAGACCAAATAGCGATGCCAATATAGAGGGCAAATGTGAGACCTACTATAATGTAGGTCCAGGTTTGTATGCTCATAAATTAGTAAGTATAAAGATGAGTTAACCTATTCGTCAAAGCCATATTTTCTATCTAATTTGTTCATTAAGAGAACATAAATAAATATTAGGAAGACGAACACATAGATAGACCCTTGTTGTGCAAACCAAAAACCCAGTTTAAAGCCGCCAAGTGAAAACTGATCCAGTGCGTCTTTAAAGAGAATGCCAAAACCATAAGAAACTAAAAACCAAATACTAAGTAGAATTCCCAAATACAACAGGTTTCGTTTCCAATAGGCTTTTGATTTTAAATTTTTGTCCATTGGAGTTTTATTCTGTTTAAATATAAGTATTCCAATAAAATTATGGATTATATACAGCAATAAACTTATAGATACCGATAAAAAAAGCAATGAAGGAGAATAGTCTGCGGTACTATTACAATTCTCAAAGGATATACCTATGAAATTTGCAACTTATAGCTCTAAATAGATTCAGACCTAAATAAAACAAGCAGGTTATTCTTTAAAAGACTTATGTATTCTTTCGACACCTACAGTAGTTTTGTTGTAATGCCATATTATAAGTCCCCCAGTTAAAACAACTATATTGACAATTAATGGCACAATCTGGGGTATTATTTCATCTCCAAGTAAAACCTTAATCGTCTTTCCGATAATAGATAGCGAAGATCCTACGATTAGGAGTACAGACCATATGGTAATACCAGTTTTTGCATATTTATCTCTTAATAATAAGAGTAAAAACAACAGCAAGCTTACTGAGATTTGGAGGGCTACCATAAATGTAAACCCATTTACTAAATTGTAAATGTTAAGGCTGAGTAGAATTCCTACCACGACAACTAGAATGGCGTAAAAACTTTGATTTTTGAATACTGTTTTTTCCATTTAAGATTGTTTATTACTAATCTAACGCAAAAAACATTAAAAAAGGATATTTGCATTGAGAACTACAATCAAAGACCTTTCATTTTGCTCATGTAGCATATCCAAACAAAATACTCCCTTTTTACAATTGTTTGTAATTCTTTCCTCTCCAAATCCCTTAGAATCTAAAATATTCTTGGCAGGAACACCTTTTTGAATAAGATATTGTTTAATTGCATTAGAGCGATTTTGCGAAAGTTTTAAGTTATTAGCGACAGTACCGCGACTGTCAGTATGCGATTCTATTCGTAATTGTATTTCAGGAAATTTAGTAACAGCGTAAACCACTTTATCTAATTCCGTGGCAACTGCCGGAGTAACATCTGCTTTGCCTTTATTAAAAAAGAATTTTCCAAGTTTTATTACCTTTTGATTTTCACGCTCTTGAACAAGATCATCAAACAGGGCAAGCTCTGTGACCAATCCTGTTTTTTGTATTACTTCTAAAGCTGCTTCATCATATTCCGTATAATAGGTTGAATAGCGTTCTTTTGTTATTTCTAAAATAATTCCATCTCTCCATGGAATTTCCAATTGATAGTCCCCATTCTCTTTCGTAAATAGCTCCTTTAGCAAATTCTTATTGGTATCCATAACACGAATAGCTGCCTTTTCTATACCTTGCTTTGAATTTGGTTTAATGACATTTCCTTTTAAAACCAATGTTTTTAATCCCGGTTTTTCTGATACCCTAAAACCATAAATGTCATCATTACCTTTTCCTCCCGCCCTATTGGATGCAAAATATCCCTTTAACCCGTTGGTAGCATTATTTTTAATAATAAAGCCAAAATCGTCTGCCGAAGAATTAATGCCCGAACCTAAATTTATGGGAATGCTAAACGTTCCGTCAGACTGTACTTTAGTCTCATACACATCCATTCCCCCAAGACCATAAAACACGTCTGAAGCAAAATAAAAGCTATTATCAAACAGAAAAGGGGCTATCTCATTTCCAGGAGTATTTATGCGAGGACCCAAATTTACCGGAGCAGACATTATTTGTCCGTTATTGGTATAAACAAAATAAATATCCGTACCTCCATAACTATCTGAAAAATTAGCTGCAAAATAGAGTTTTCCTGTAGTAGCATCGTAAAAAGGATAATAAAAGGAAGTGCTAAGGTCCCTTAACAAATAGTCAAAAGATCCCTTACCGTCTGAAACCCCTAATGCCAAAGCGTTTTTTCCATTTTCGTCGAAAGAAAGCCTTCCGTTTTCCGCATTTGATAAAATATAAAATATACGATTTAACCCAGTACTATAATAGGGAGTTGATTTATGAAATGAGGTCTTTGGAATCCCGGAAAAGGGATTGTTATTTAAAATATCGCCGTCCTGAGCAATTCTGGCAACATATATATCCAAATAAGACTCTCCGGATGGACCATATATTCCCTTTTTATCTGCACTTCTTGAGCTTGTGAAAAGAAGTCTGTTCTCATCATAAAAGGTAGGCGAAAAATCGGCTTGCGGACTATTAATACTTACGTTGAAAATATTAAAATCTTTCGCCAACTTATCATCTGATGCAAGAAGTTCCGAATTAAACTCGGCATTCTCCAATAATTCATCAGACAAGGTATTGGTTTTTGTTGCTAAAAACGCCTTTACCCTTTCCATACCCGATGTCTTTGCCAGAGCCCTCAGCATTTTATTAAAATCGTGGCTGGGCATTGCCGTGTCCTTTTTATAAAAAGCCAAGTAGGTGTCAGAAGCATTTTTAAAATCTCCTGTTTTAATATAAGCATCGGCCAAATTCAGTAATTGCTTATTAGCCAAAGGCTTTTTTAGTTGTTCTTTTTTGTACTCGGCAATAGCCGATTTATAGGAATATTCAAAATAAAGGACATCTGCCCTGGATTTTTTGTCCTGGCTATATACAATTCCGGTCAATAAAATTAGCAGTAATACTATTCCACCTTTCATCTCGCTTAATTTAAAAGAACCTCGGTGAGTCTATTTGTTTTGGTTTCCCTTTTTGATTTTGGTCTTTCCCCGGCTGCCTTTCTCTGCTACCTGTTCTGCCTAAGTAAAACTTAAGAATTACCTCATGAGATCCCTGACTAAACTCTCCCAAACCATTGGTATTATAATCATAGGCATAACCTAAAAACATACCATTGGATACTTGAAAACCTGCCAAACCACTGATATCATTATTAATTCTGTAAGATGCACCCAATGTTAGTACATCACTAATTAAAAAATTAGCCGAAAAATTAAAGTTCACAGGAGCTCCTTGCATATAATTAGTTAAAAAAGCAGGCTTAAACTTAAGACCATCTGAAAGATCAAAAACATAGCCTCCGATAAGATTAAACTGAATTCTATCCTCAACTACCCCGGCAACTTCATCGGTATAAATACCATCATTCAAAAAATTGGGAACGGACAATCCCAAATACCAAGCTTCATCATACAAAAACATTCCGGCACCCACTAGTGGATAAAAATTATTAACGGTAGACGAATTTAGTAAAGGTTCGTTATTGATTTCAAAATCGCCTTTAGAAAAATCCACATCCATTAACGAACCACCTGCCGAAAGGCCAAATGATAATTTGGTGGTCTCTGAGAGTTTTACCTGAAAAGAATATGCAAGATCTATGTAAGTCTGGCTGGCAGGTCCTAATTGATCATTTATAACATTAAACCCTAAACCATGCTTTTCATTGCCAAAGGGAATATTAGTACCAAAACGCATGGTACGAGGTGCTCCCGGTATTCCGGTCCACTGAGCCCTATACAAACCGATAATTTCCGCAGTCTCTACTGTGCCCACATAGGCCGGGTTAAAACTCCCAATATTATACATGTATTGTGTATATTGTGGTTGTTTCTGAGCAGAAATCCTCCATACTGTGGCGATCATCGCTACTAATAGCAATAGCATCATCTTGTTTGGCAAACTACCTTTTAGATACTCCATTCCTTATCTTATAATTTGAATCCATCCTTTCCGAACCTCCGTGTCATCACCTAAATCAAGGATGTAAAAATAAGTACCCTTAGGCAAGTCGCCATTTTGACCTGTCCCTTTCCAGGAATTATCATATCTGGTTTTCTGGTAAACCGAATTACCATACCTATCAAATATCTCCAGACTATTATTGGGATAATCCTGAATACAATTTATGGTTAAGGTATCATTTACTCCGTCTTCATTGGGTGAAAATTGATTGAATATGAAGCCACATTCGTTATTTGTGCGTTTATCCACTAGAATTAGAACGGATGCTTCATCATTTGTAGCATTGCCATCATTTGGAAAAGAATCCAAAATTAAGACCACATTTTCATAATCTCCGTTTTCAAGAACCGTTACCGAAACGGTTAAGGTTGCAATTTCATCTCCTATCAATTCCGGTATTTCCCATAAGCCCGTAGCTTCATCATAAGTCCCAAGGGAAGCATTTGCTGAAGTAAGACTAAAACCGGTTGGAATTTGCTCTTCAATCACAATATCTAAGACCCTTCTTCCTATAAGATTGGTAACCGTAATTGTAAAGATAACGGACTGACCAACTTGTGTCCTAGTCCTATTTGCTATTTTTGTAATCGCTAAATCAATATCTGCAGGATTACAAGCTGGAGTTAGGTTTGGATCACAAGCGTCTAATGGATCTGTACCATTGGCAACTTCATCTCCATCATTAATACCATCTCCATCTGTATCCGGATTAAAAGGGTCAGTTCCAAGTTCGGCTTCTTGTCCATCTGTTAAGCCATCCCCATCAGAGTCTACAATACAATTGTTTACAGATATGGTAACCTCAACAAAAGGATTAAGGCATGGGGCTTCCGCTCCTGTAGTGGTGTATCTAAAAACATAGTTTCCATCGGGTCTTCCTGTAAAATCAACCACATTTCCGGTGCCTATGGTAAGATTTCCTGAAGGGTCTGAGCTAATGGACCAAACCCCGGGGTCGGCACCTGTGAGGCGGTTATCAAGATCTAAAGATGTTGGCCCACCATTTCCGGCAACACTACATGCAGCGGTATTTACCGCTGTCCCTGCCGATGGTTGAATATTTACCGTAGCGGTTACAGCAATTCTTTCAGAGGTACATCCATTGGCAGTAGCTTCTACAAAGAAATCTCTTGTTTCTGAAATACTAGGTGTTGTAAAGCTGGCTCCGGAGCCTATTTGCTCTGTACTTGTAAGTGTGTCAAACCAGAGCAAACTTCCTCCTGCACTCACTGTTGCTCCAAGAACCACAGTTCCTTCATCGCATCTACTACCCGGGGTTGTGCTATTTATAGTAGGGGTTATATTGCGTTGCAAATTCACAGTTAAAACCGGGCTAGCACAAGTATTGGTAGCATCAAAGAAAAACCCAAAATAGCTTCCCGGAGCAGTAACAACAGTATTTACTAAATGCGCGTTTGTAACCAGAGGGTCTGCATTGGTACTCCATTTAAGCGTAGTGCCTGCCGGTGGCATGCTATTGGTATATGCATTCAAATCTTGACTCAACACGTCACAAAAAATGGTAGAAACTCCCGTATTTAGTACAGGAGCGGCGCTTCCTGCATCACAAGGAGCTTCACAATCTGTGACGCTAATTGTTACGGATGAAGACGGATTTGTACAAGGAGCTACCGCACCTGTCGTGGTAAATGTAAAAACGTAATTACCATCAGGTCGGTTATTAAAGTTGACCACATTTTGCCCGTTGATTGGCACATTACCCTGTGGTCCTGATGTATATGCCCAATTTCCCGGGCTTGCTCCGGTTAACAAATCATCTAAATCGACTGTAGTTGTTCCATTATCATCATCACTACATGAAATGGTATTTGAAGGAGTTCCTGCAGAGGGTTGAATATTCACCGTAGCAATCACCGCTGTTCTTGCCGAGGTACAACCATTAGCAATGGCCTCTACATAATACGTTGTAGTTTGTGAAATAGATGGAGTATTAAAAGTTGTTCCCGTTCCTAAACTTGTCCCGCCTGTTTCAGCAGCAAACCAACTTAGCGTCCCAGCACTTGCGTTTGCACCTAAAATTACAGATCCAATTCCACATCTTGCATTCGGTGTTGTCCCTGTTATTGTGGGTGCCGGATTAACGGTTGCTATGACTGCAGTCCTTGCGGAAGTACAGTCTCCAACAGTTGCATCTACATAGTATGTGGTAGTTGTGGTAATACTCGGTGTGGTAAAAGTTGTTCCGGTTCCTAAAATAGGTCCCCCAGTTGGTGCAGTATACCAATTTAATGTGCCTGCACTTACGGTTGCTCCTAGTGTTACGGTTCCGGGTCCGCATCGCTCCCCGGTGGTAGTTCCTGAAATTGTAGGCACGGTGTTTACGGTTGCTATAACGGGGGTGCGAGCAACAGGGGGACAACCCGTTACATTACTAACAGCCGCCGCATAATAGGTGGTGGTACTGCTTATAGATGGCGTTACAAAATTATTGCCTGTACCTAAAGGAATCACATCATCTAAGGAGTCAAACCATTCTACTGTACCATCTGCAGCAGTCGCACTAAGATTTACAGTTCCCGGACCACATCTACTACCCGGTGTGGTAGAGGTAATTGTGGGACAGACATCATTATCAAGAAGAGTGATTGTTGCTTCGTCCGGAGGTACTACTGTATATCCTGGACCATCCGTTAGAGTAAGGGTTAATGTTTTATCTCCGTCCAATTCATTTTCTTCAATAACGGTAACATCAATGGTAGCTGTAGCATTTCCAAGAAAAACAAAAATGTCAATTGTTCCAGAAAGAATTTCATAATCTATACCAGGTATTGCAGTACCTGAAACATTATATGATATAGAATAATTCTGCAAAGCACCTCCATTAGCCACTGACACAGAAAACCTCCCTGTCTGCCCTCCTTCAACCCCATCCCGATCAGGAGTTATCGATACCGTCTGTGCCTGCACAGAACTTAAAGACAATGCAAAAAACAAGCTTAAAATAAGGAAGTTTACAACAGTATTGCTGTTAAAAAAATAAGAACCAGTACGCTTTTTTATTCCCATATGTTGCTCTCCTTTTTCCACTAGGCAATATATACGTATACTACCCGCTATTGGTTTAAAAAGTAGGGTCAATATTACTAAAAAAAACGCCCATAATCCCATTATCTGGTTTAAAATGCTGTTTTTCAGATGAAATACAAACTATTCAGATTTAACAATTTAATCAAGCACTGCAGAAGCGGTTTCGGCTGTGGGTTCTATTTTTTTGACTAGTCCTTGTAAGACTTTTCCGGGACCTACTTCTGTAAACAGTGTGGCACCGTCTTTAACCATATTCTGTACACTTTGTGTCCATTTTACCGGCGCAGTCAGTTGTGAAATTAGATTCCTCTTTATTGCAGCAGCATCTCTAACGGCAAAAGTGGTTACGTTTTGGTAAATAGCACAGCTTGGTGTACCAAAGGTAGTTTGTTCTATTGCTGCTGCTAATTCTTCTCGTGCTGGTTCCATTAATGGGGAGTGAAAAGCACCTCCCACAGGCAAAACCAAAGCTCTTTTTGCACCTGCCTCTTTTAATTTTTCGCAAGCCAAATTCACGGCTTCTACCTCCCCGGAAATTACCAGTTGACCCGGGCAATTATAGTTTGCTGCTACAACAATACCTAGTGTTGCAGCGCATATTTCTTCTACAAGGGTATCCTCTAATCCCAAAACCGCTGCCATGGTACTTGGCTGTAGCTCGCATGCTTTCTGCATGGCCATAGCACGTTGTGAAACCAATTGCAAACCATCTTCGAAATTCAAGGTACCATTGGCGACCAATGCCGAGAATTCTCCAAGTGAATGCCCTGCGACCATATCCGGTCTGAAACTGTTTCCCAAAACTTTACTCAGGATAACGGAATGTAAAAAAATAGCAGGTTGTGTTACTTTGGTCTCCTTTAAGTCTTCGGGTGTTCCCTTAAACATTAAGTGGCTAATGGAAAAACCAAGGATATCATTCGCCTGATGAAATAAGTCTTTTGCTAAGGGATACTTTTCATACAAGTCCAGCCCCATACCAACAAATTGCGCTCCTTGTCCGGGAAATATATATGCATTCATATTTCAAATTTTTAGTATTCAAAAATAGGGTATTCGGTTAATAGGTTAACAGATACTTAAAAAAAATCGAAAACTTTTTAAGGGACAGAACTGTATCTATCCGCCTGCGGCGTACAGGTACTTTTCGCTACGGTAGGAAACCGGAACTGACATTGGGCTTATTTTTAGATAACTCAAAAACCTTATAGCTCTTCCTTAAACCAGCCGGAGTATTTAACGTAATTATTTGCAATCCGATCTATTTCTCCGGAACTCAATTCCGGACTAATATCCTTTAATTTGGTTGCAGGCATTCCTGCAAAAATAGTTCCTGACGGGACATGCGTCCCCTTTGTGAGTACTGCTCCAGCTGCAATTATGCTGTTGCTTTCTACTACGCAATCATCCATTACTATGCTACCCATTCCTATTAGAACATTGTCATGAATAATACATCCATGCACTATAGCATTGTGCCCTATAGATACATTATTACCAATTGTGGTAGGTGATTTTTGATAGGTGCAATGTATAACAGCACCATCCTGAACATTTACCTTATTCCCCATTTTAATAAAATGCACATCGCCGCGTAGCACTGCGTTGAACCAAATACTACATTGATTACCCATAGTGACTTCCCCAACAATTGTTGCATTCTCTGCAATATAACAGTCAGCTCCGATTTGTGGTGTTTTTCCGTTGATGGTTTTGATCATTTATTCAATATTTAAGGTTTCTGGTTTAAACTGTTTCTGACTAAGGAATATTTATGTGTTTTACTTTTGTATTTGCGTTTGAACTTGATACTTGAGCTAGAAATTTACTACTGGAAAATTAGCCTTTTGTTACATCAAATTATTCAAAATAAGCCAAAAGTTCTTTCTTCTTGGCAGATGAAACCAAAAGTTCTTTACCATTTGAAATAACCACACTTCCCCCCTTTCCTTTTTTATATTTTACAATAGCATCCACATTAACAAGAAAAGACTTATGTATCCTTGCAAAAGGAAAACCCACCAAGGCATCTTCAAAATACTTTAGCGTTTTGCTTACCAGAATCTTCTGTTTTTCCAAATAGATTTCAGTGTAATTGTCATCTGCTTTGCAATACAAAATTTCTGAAATATTCAACACCTGGAAACCGTCTTGTTGAGGAAGCGTTATTTTACCATCTACCTTATTTAATTTTGATTTTAAAACTCGGTCCTGCAAAGCATCTTCTTTTTGCAGTATTTCTAAAACATAGGCTACTGCTTTAATCAGTTCGTCTATATTAATAGGTTTCATTAAATAATAGGCAGCATGATGATTAAGCGCATCCATGGCGTATTGATTATAGGCCGTAACAAATACAGTTTCAAATGTACGGTCCTGAACCTGATCCAATAGATCAAAGGCATTGCCATAAGGCATTTCTACATCCAGAAATATCAGATCCAATTGATGGTCTTCTATGAGTTGTAATCCTTCTTTTATAGATGAAGCCTCGCCCACCAGATGCACATCGGGACAATATTTAGCGATATAATTCCGGAGGATTTCACGACTGTTCGCCTCGTCTTCTACAATAATGGTTTGCAGCTTCATTTTTTATTTTTGGTCTTTTTTAAATGCAATACTACTTTAGTTCCACTACCATCATTTTCCAAATCAGAAATGGCAACTGCTACCTTATCCTTGTAAATTGTATTAAGAATTGCTATTCTTTTTTTTATATTTCCCATCCCCTGGGATTTTTGTTTTAACTGATTTGCTGTTTTTAATTCCCCTGATTTAGCTCTTCCTATACCATTGTCTAGTATGGTTATGATAACGGTTTCCTTATCCTTTTTTCTCAAATCGATTCTTAGAAACCCTTTATCCTCTTTGTAACGCAACCCATGCCAAATGGCATTTTCTATATACGGTTGCAACAACATAGGCGGAATTTGAAATTCATCCATATCAATTTGTTCATCTGCCTGTATTTGATATTCGAACTTTTCCGGAAAACGAGAATGCTCCAGTTTTACGTACAGTTCTAACAATTCTAATTCTTTGGAAAGGGGAATAAAATCTTGTTCTGAATTTTCCAGAACAGCCCGCATTAAGGTTGAAAAATCACTTAAATACCTGTTAGCGCTACGTTCATCGCTCTTTGCTATATAGTTGTTAACGGAGTTTAAAGCATTAAAAATAAAATGAGGGTTCATTTGAGTTCTAAGCGATTTCAAAGCCAGTAAGTTATTTGCCAATTGCTGTTGCTTACTACTTCGATAATAGAAGAAAATAGCTATTACCATTAATATCATCCCCAACAATAAAGAATAGATAATCCATTTTTGTCTTTTACTGTTTTCTTCTACAAGTTGCTGTTCTGTAAGCGCCAGATCATATTTACTTTGAGATAATTGGCGCTCTTGCTCCAAACCGGAAATTCTATTTTGCGAAGCAGCTATATCCCTATTGAAGCGTGCAGCACGTGATATCTCCTGTTCCTTTCGCACATAAAGTGTGTCTACCACCGCCACATATTTTTGGTATGTTTCCAATGCTTTGGAGAAATCTCCTTTGTAGTTATACACTTCGGAAAGCTTACGTGTAGCATCCTTTTGGATTACCAAATCATCATCATTATCTGCTTCCCGAATACTTTGCTCCAAATACGGAATGGCCTCGTCAAGTTTATCCTGAGAAATATAGGCATTGGCAATTTTATAATTTATCCGTTGCGCTGTTATCGAATCTTCTTGGGGAGCAGCAACAGATTTGGGAATGGTTGTCTTTGGGAGCTGCTTTAGCTCTTCCAAACTTTTTTTTCGCAATGCTATTTCCGCACCAAAGTCATTTTTCTGATTGTAGAAATCAGCCACCTTTTCTTTTTCCTGTACCGCTCTTTGAGGTGTTTGCTGACTAGCCAATTCCAAAGAATTATTATAGAAAGTCTGTGCCTCAGAAAGTCTATTGTTCTCCGCATATGCATCGGCAATTTTGGAATTTAAATCCGTTATTTTAGGAGTAATTCTATTGGTATTTGCAACTTGTAATCCAAATTCATATTGCTCCACTGCCTTTCCTGAGTCTCCTAAACCGCGATAGGAATCACCCAAACCCTCATACATCTGTATCTTTTGAAAAGGAGTAGCTGTTGCATCTTTTAGAACGGATAAAAATAAGGTCTCTGCGCTTTTATACTCTTTAGACAACAAATAGCTATTTCCCAATAACAATGTTGTTCTTAAAGTTTTGTAGAGACCCAAGGCGTCTTTAAAATTTGAGATTGCCAAATCATATTGTTTGTAATGGAGATATATTTCGCCCAATGTGGTGTAGGAAAGTGCCAATTCCTTTTTATTCCCTCTTGAGCCTAACTGAGCAATGGATTTGGAAATAAAATCGATGCTTTTTTCAATGTTAATTCGCTTATAGTAATTGGCTGAATCCAGATAAATTTGATGAGAAGCAAGGGTTTTTTTAGTTACGCTGCTTTCGGCTTTCGAGGCAGCTCTTTCAGAATAGCCTTCCACCAAAACCTGTATCTCTTCATTATTTTTTATAGTGTAGCGCAGTGTGCTAAACAAAGGGCTGGAAATAACTAACTCATCACCAACACCAACCTTAATTTTAAATTCGCCTAAGGTATTGGTGAGTGCATAATTCCCATTGCTGGCGTTTATCTCCACTCCTGACAACGGCTGTAAATTTTCCTTTCCTTTTACAGACCCACTTACTTCAAAGCGTTCATTGTTCTGGGATACTTGAGATGTACCCAAAAAGCCTATCAAAAGCAATAAAATGCTAAAGTATCTCATGAACGCTGTTCTTATTAGAATGGGATAAACTTAGTTGTTTTAAACGATACTAAAAAATTCCTAAAACCGACATTTGACCTTTTAAGAACCTCATTTTCATTATTCAAAAACCCAAAAGGATAGTTGCCTCATCCAAATGGCGCAATGGCTCATTCCTTATTTTTTTCAAAAAAGTTTGGAAATACTTTTGGCTAATTAGTAATAACAATTAAAACTTAAAATTATGAAAAATGGTAAGCACATAGCATGTTTTGGCATCTTCGCCTTAACGCTATCAACAACATTTGGTTGTACTCTTAAAACGAAAGAAAACAGCATTGGACCTATAGTGGTGCAAGCTCTGGCAGTTGAAGATAAGTCAGCAAACAATATTGTGAAAATTGCGCTGTTGCTGGACACAAGTAATAGTATGGATGGGTTAATTAATCAGGCCAAAGCGCAGTTATGGGATATCGTAAACAAATTTACCCATGTAAAATGTGGGAATGAGACACGGCCCAGCTTACAAATAGCCATTTACCAATATGGGAACGACAGATTAGCATCACAGGAAGGCTACATTCAACAAGTTCTTGGATTTACCGGTGATTTGGATGAGATTTCAGAGAAATTATTTTCTCTTACTACCTACGGAGGTGAAGAATATTGTGGTCAGGTTATACAAACCTCCATAAATCAATTAGACTGGGGTAAAAATCCGGACAACTTAAAAATGATTTTCATAGCAGGGAATGAGCCCTTTAGTCAAGGGAGGGTGAATTATAAGGATGCTGTAACAAATGCCAAAGAAAAAGGAATTATTGTTAACACCATTTTTTGTGGAAGCTATGAACATGGTGTGGCCACAGATTGGAAAAATGGTGCTTTACTAACCGGTGGGGAGTACATGGCTATTGACCATAACCGGCATGTGGTGCAAATAGTAACCCCTTATGATGATGTTATTATTAAACTGAATTCTAAATTAAATACTACCTATATATCCTACGGTGCTTTAGGCGTTGCAAAAATGGAAATGCAGTCTGCACAGGACAGTAACGCCCGTGAAATGGAAGAGGCCGTTGCGGTTAAAAGAGCGGTTAGTAAAAGTTCTCACCTGTACAGTAATTCTTCCTGGGATTTGGTAGATGCGTATGGCGATAAGGATTTTGATGTATCAAAATTAAAAAAGGAACAATTACCGGCTGAGTTGAAAAACAAATCTGAAAATGAAATAAAAGCACATATTGAACTTAAAAAAGGTGAACGAAATAAAATTCAGAAAGAAATTCTGGAATTAAACGCCAAAAGAGAGGCATATATAGCAGAAAATCAAACCAATGAAAACAAGGGAGAATTGGAGAATGCCATGTTAACCGCCATTAAAAAGCAAGGTGCTTTAAAAAATTACATATGGGAGTAAAAATGCAAATACTTTCAATCAATTGGGTTTATCAAAATACTGATAGACCCAATTTTTTATTCTAAAACGACTAATAATTAACCGCAGGACAATTGCAGTCTAACCGTTTTTCTGTCCTTTGACCAAAATCATAACCAAGGGTTATTTGATGAAAACCTCCATTGTCAAAACGGATATCTCCCATTTGATAAGAGTAATTATAAGAAACTAGGAAATTATTATAGTTTACACCCACTATTGGAGTAAATAATTGTAAGCGCTGCTGTCCAAAAGTACCATTCGCCTGAAACTGTGCTCCATCAAAACTTCTACGATAAGATATTCCGGCCCATACTTTGCCAAAATCCACATCGCGATAAACTTTGGCGTTTAGGTCTACTGTTTTTTCTTCTGTGAATTCAGTAAGCTGAAATAAGACGGAAGGCTCAACTTGCCATTTGCTCTTTCCAAAGACATAACCAACTGAAAATAAGTACCTACGAAGATTATCAAATTCTATCGCAGTATATAAATCCCGACCACTTCCCAGTGCATTAAGTACAGCCGCGTGCGCGTAGAATTCCAAAAAGTTGTATGACATCCCAAAGTCCACATTGAAATAACCAACGGTATTCTTGACCCCTGTTACAAGAGGATCCGGAATAACCGACCTAAATTCTGTTTCATCCAAGCTGCTCAAGATTGCCCCAACACTTAATCCAAAAGAAAGTTGGTTTAGAAAACGTTCATCTCCACCCAGTTTTAAATGATGGGCGTATGTTGTTTTTATACCGGTTTGAGAGTGGTAACCATTGGCATCATTAAACAAAATTACTCCAACACCGCTATTCGTATCTTTAATTCTAAAGTGAGCATTTAAGGTCTGGAGATTAGGTGCCTCGTTAACGCTAAACCATTGCTTCCTCGCAGTTAACCTGATTTTTCCTCCTTCACCAATCCCAGCCATAGACGGATAAACCAAATAATAATTATCCGCCAAATAATCAAAATAAACCGGGATTCCTTCTTGTGCACTGAGTCTTGTCCCAAAAGCAAGGAGAAAAATTAAAATCAGTAGTTGGTTTTTCATCTAAGAAATGGGAATAATGTAATCTTTACCGTTCAAATATAGAGTATAACGGTTGAAATACAACATTATTATATCTAGGACAAGATGCAATTCCTTCGTATTTTTGTAAAAAATAAATATCATGCAAAAGGAGTTTTCTATCACCTTGGTACCAACTACCAATCCGGCAATTTTAAAATTTGAAACGAATCAATTTATAACTAAATCCAGAAGTTATGAGTTCAAAAATATAGATGAGGCTAAAAATTCGCCCTTAGCTCAACAATTGTTTTATCTTCCTTTTATCAAAACTGTTTTTATTTCAGGAAACTTTGTTGCCTTAGAACGTTTTAACATTGTGGCTTGGGAAGATGTCCAAGATGAAGTTGCACAACAACTGGTAGAATATTTAAATGCTGGTGAAACTGTGGTTTTTGAAGACGAAAATGAGAAGAAAATACCCATCACAGTCTATGCCGAGGTAACTCCTAACCCGGCAGTTATGAAATTTGTAACCAATACCAAGTTGGTGGTTACCGGATTTGAATTTAAAAATATAGAAGAGGCCAGAGATTCAGCTTTGGCAACGCAATTGTTTACCCTGCCTTTTGTAAAGGAAGTTTTTATTGATGAGAATTACGTATCCATAAACAAGTACAATGTTACAGAATGGGACGATGTTGTTCATGAAATAAGAGAATTGATTCGTGATTTTGTTTCCAGTGGAAAGGATGTGGTTGCTCCCAACAGTGTATCTCAAAACAAAGCGATAACTCCAACCATGCAGCTGCATGATGAAAGTCTGGACGATACTTCTAAACAAATTATAGATATTTTGGAAGAATACGTAAAGCCAGCTGTTGCCAGTGATGGCGGCAATATTTTATTTAAATCCTATGATCAAGAGAGCAAAACTGTAAATGTAATTCTTCAGGGGGCATGCAGCGGCTGTCCGTCTTCTACATTCACCCTAAAAAATGGAATTGAAAATATGCTAAAAAATATGATGGGTGATAAGGTAAATGAAGTGGTTGCACTTAACGGATAAATTTTATTCTAACCTAAGAAACTGTTTAAATTTTATCTAAAAGCCATTTTTCGTTTCTTTTTGCCCCATATTTCGTTGAATTTTTTTCTTGTAGCCCTGCTATTAGAAAAAAATTCTTCTCATCTGATCCAAAAATAATTCAAAAAAGCATCAATAAACAAAACTTAAACAGTTTCTAAGTCTTTTTGTCTTTTATTCATTAACTTTAAGGGAATTCTTAAAATAAAAATCTATGCCAGTTTTAAAAGTTATCGAGGTATTAGCAAATTCCCCGACTAGTTGGGAAGATGCGGCAAAAGTGGCCGTAGAAGAGGCCTCAAAAACCGTTAAAAATATTCGCTCTATATATGTTCAAGATCAAAGTGCAACGGTCAAAGACGGAAATATTGAGAATTTTAGAGTAAACGTTAAGATTACTTTTGAAGTAAAGTAGTTTTTGGAAAAAGTTTAATGAATAGCACCTATTGAACCAATGGGTGCTATTTTTCGTTTTTAACAGGACTATCTCCACAAGTATCAACTTATCAAAAGTACTTTTGCCCGCTATAGATTACTATCATGAGTTCAAAACATACTAATAATCTTATTCACGAAACCAGCCCCTATTTGTTACAACACGCCCACAATCCTGTAAATTGGTCGGCTTGGAGTTTAGAAATATTAGATCTGGCCAAAAAAGAAAATAAATTACTTCTGGTAAGTATAGGATATGCTGCCTGCCATTGGTGCCACGTTATGGAACATGAATGTTTTGAGGACGAAGAAGTTGCAGATGTAATGAATACTCATTTTATAAACGTTAAAATTGACAGGGAAGAAAGACCAGATATAGATCATATTTATATGGACGCCCTACAAATGATGACAGGAAGCGGAGGGTGGCCTTTAAATGTTATTGCCCTGCCGGACGGACGCCCTTTTTGGGGAGCAACATTTGTAAAAAAAGCCAATTGGATACAGGTTTTGGAACAACTTTCAACTCTCTACGAAAATGAGCCTCAAAGGGTAACAGACTATGCCGAAAGTTTGTCCGAAGGAATAAAGTCAATAAATCTTATAGAAAACAAGCCCAAAACAACGGTGATTTCTTTGGAAGTTTTGGATAAAGCCGTTACAAAATGGTCCAATGGATTTGATACTTTTCTTGGAGGTTACAAACGTGCACCAAAATTTATGATGCCAAACAATTTAGAATTTCTTTTGCATTATGCAACTTGCAGAAAAGATGAGGAAATTTTAAGTTATGTGAATATTTCGTTGACCAGAATGGCCTATGGCGGGATATTTGACCAATTGGGAGGTGGATTTTCCAGATATGCTGTAGATACAAAATGGCATATTCCACACTTTGAAAAAATGCTATATGATAATGGACAGTTGGTTAGTCTTTATTCGAACGCCTATGCCGCCACCAAGAATAAGCTTTATGAAAGAGTTGTAGAAGAAACTATTGCCTTTGTAACAAGAGAATTAATGAGTCCGGAAAACGCCTTTTATTCCTCTCTAGATGCAGACAGTCTTAATGAAGTTGGAAAACTGGAAGAAGGTGCTTACTACACATGGACAGAAGATGCTTTAAAAAAATTACTAGGTGCCCACTATATGTTATTTGCAGACTATTTCAATATAAACGCTTATGGCCACTGGGAACATGGCAATTATGTACTCATCCGAGATGCCCCAGATGAAGAAATAGCGAAAAAACATAAAATCGGAGTAGATGAATTACATTCTATTTTATCTGAATGCAAAGCAATATTAATTGTGGAGCGAAATAAAAGAGTAAGACCGCGATTGGACGATAAAATTTTGACCTCCTGGAATGGTCTCATGCTTAAAGGAATTGTAGACGCTTATAACGCTTTTGGTAATGAAAAGTATCTTAAACTGGCTATAAAGAATGCCTGTTTTATTGAAAAAGAATTGATAAAAGCCGATAATTCCCTTTTTAGAAACCATAAAAACGGCAAAAGTACTATCAATGGCTATTTAGAAGATTATGCCATTGTTATTGAAGCCTTTCTAAGTTTATACCAAGCCACTTTTGATGAAAAATGGCTGAATTATTCTAAGAGCCTTACGGAATATTGTCTGGAAAATTTCTTCGATCCGAAAAGTAAGCTATTCTTTTTTACCTCCATTAAAGATGATTTTCTCATCCGTAGAACCATCGAGATTAATGACAATGTCATTTCGTCATCGAATTCCATAATGGCTAAAAACCTTTATAAACTAGCTCGTTTTTATCAAAAAGAATCTTATGAGGTAATTGCCCTTAAAATGTTGGCAAACGTACAAGATAACTTTGAGAACAGTACCCAGGCATATGCCAATTGGTTACATCTTGTACTGTATAGTCAAACACCTTTTTATGAAATTGCCGTTGTAGGCATGGATTATCTTAAAAAAGCAAAAGAAATAAATGCTCACTTCCTGCCCAATTCCGTAATTGTGGGCACTCAAAAAGAGAGTAATCTCGCTCTCTTAAAAAATAGATTTAGCCTTGATAGTACCCTGATATATGTATGTTTACAGGGTTCCTGCCACTTACCTGAAAGCGAGACTGATCCTGCAATATCAAAAATGCTTTGAGTGTATTAACATTTTTTTAGTTTTCTTAATTTGATTGCCAACCCTATTTTCTTTTGTTTTGTACTTTTAATTAAACTTATGGGAAATTTCACCGATTACGAAATGCATATGGCAAAGGCTATAGATTGGGCATGGGAGATTCTGCCTAATTTGGTGCTTTCGGTTATTATACTTTTTGTTGGTCTTTGGGTTATCCGCTTTATTAACAGCATGGTTCGTAAATTCTTTGAGCGCAAGGATTATGATCTTACCTTGGAATCCTTTTTGCAAAACTTTATCAGTGTTGCCCTAAAGGCTTTATTATTTGTCCTGGTAATTACCCAATTGGGGGTAAAGTCTTCCTCTCTAGTTGCTATTATTGGTGCTGCCGGTTTAGCAATTGGCTTGGCCCTACAGGGGTCTTTGGCGAACTTTGCAGGCGGAGTCCTTATTCTACTTTTTAAACCATTTAAAGTAGGTGATTTCATTTCCGCCCAAGGAATAGATGGAACAGTGCGGGAAATCACTATTTTCACTACTAAGATTAGTACGTTTGGCAATCAAATAGCCATTGTACCCAATGGACAATTATCTAATAACAATATCATAAATTTTAATGCACAAGAAATCAGGAGAGATCGCATTGTTATTGGAATTAGTTATGGTTCCAATATAAAACTGGCAAAAGATATTTTACTTCAAATTTGTAATGAGCATGAAAATATCCTGAAAGAACCTGTACCGGAGGTTTTTGTGGAAGCTTTAAATGACAGTTCTGTAGATCTACAACTGCGGTTTTGGGCAAGAAACGAAGTGTTTTGGCCGGCTCATTTCTACGTATTGGAAGAACTAAAATACAGATTTGATGCTCAAGGTATAGAAATCCCATTCCCACAACGGGTAATACATACCAAATCGTAAAAAATTTCGACGGGAGTTCTATTTGACTGATTAAAAACAATGACCCGTTAAAATCTGAAAAACGTATTTTAGTGTGACATTATTAAAGGATTATATAACTCGTGAACCAGATAGTCAAAATATGGATTGTTATATCCTGCGTCTTTATTAGCGAAAATAATTTATATTCCCAAACACAAGCTCTATTAAAGGGGGTAATTGAAAATGTTGATTCAGAAGGAATACACATTTTGAACACAACAGCCAACAAAGGCACCATTACCAACGAAAATGGCGTTTTTTTTATTTCCGTTTCCGTAAAGGATACAATCACGATATTATCCCTCAGGCATCATAAGAAAGTTATCGTCATCAATAATGAAAATATTAAAGATAAAACCCTAAGATTGAGGCTTGATGAAAAAATATTTGAATTGGATGAAGTATCTGTAACCCCATACAAATTATCAGGCATCTTAAAGAACGATATTAGGGGATTAGAGGAGGCCGTTACTGCAAAGTCATTAAACTTACCAAATGCAGATGTAATACCAATGACAGTTAACGAAAGAAGGCTATTAGAAGCAGATAGGGGAAATTTTGTTTCCTTCATAGGTGGCGGTATTTCAATAAACCTTCATAAAACTTTAAATCGGTTATCCGGAAGAACTGAAAAACTAAAATTAAATGTTGCTAATGATCAAGCAAACAATGAAATAGACAACTTAATAAATTTTTTAGAGGATATGAATTTCGAAATTTCCGAATCTGAAGTATTTGCTTTTGCTTCATATTGTGAAGCGGATGAAAATTTTCAAAAGCTGAATAACCATGGAAACCAACTGGAACTTGCCTCATTTTTAATTGAAAAACTCAAAATATTTAAAACTGAGAGGTAATCATGAAACCTATTTCTTCTGGGATAACATAAAATCCTTTAGATAATACGGCTCAAAATAAGCAACATCTTCAAAATCTCCTGCGATAAACTTTTTATAGGACAGCATACACATTTCCCTAGCCGATGGAACTAGAGTAGTGTTGAAGTTAAAATTTGGACTCGTTAAATGCACTTTACATTTTTCGGCCCCACTTCCTATAAGGTGTACTCTTCTATCTCTTGCCCATTCTTTGAAGGAGTCTGTATCTATTATTTCTGCATTGGTTTCTTGCAACCTATCGTAATTCGCATCAAAAACTGCGGCATAAACCTCCATTCTTCTAGCGTCCAAAACAGGAATAATTACCTCCTTTTTATCCACTTGCACCTGATGCGCCATACTTTCCAAAGTTGCAACCGAAATCAAGGGAATATCCAACGAAAAACACAAGCCCTTGGCTGCCGAAACACCAATTCGCAATCCGGTGTAGGAGCCCGGCCCTTTACTTACCGCAATGGCATTTAGCTCATCAATGGTGAGTGCTCCTTCCTTTAAGACTTCTATAATGAAAGTGTGCAATTGCTCCGAATGCGAATAATTGACACTATCGTATTCTTTAAGTACGACAAGTTTCCCATCTTGAGCGATACCCACCGAGCAGTTTGTGGTGGCAGTTTCCAGATTTAAGATTATGGCCATAAGGTTACAAATATAGTCCGAAAACAAGAAAAGACCCGATATATTTCACCACAAAAAATAAGACCTACACGGTTTTTAAAGCCTTGCAGGTCCACCTTAATTTGTTACTATACTAATCCAGCGCTAAGGGTATCCCAAAATAAAATTCCAATACCTTTAATCGGAATATATAATCATACTTTGTCCGAATTACTTCAGCAGCGGCATTATCTACACGGGCTTGCGCTTGACTATAGTCAAACGCGTTCATCAAACCAACATCAAAACGCTCCTTGGAATACTCATAAGCCAATTTGCGAGCATCCATAGTCTTCTCGGCTGCTTCATAGGACTTAAAAGAACCCCTAACATCTACATAGGCTTGGTTTACGTTGCTTTCCAAGGTTTGTTTATCCTGTTCTAATTGCAATTTGGCGCGCTCAACACTTATTTGGGAACGTTTAATTGAGTTCTTGACACTAAATCCGTTAAAGACCGGGATATTTAATTGAGCACCATATGCGATACCATCATTAAGATATAATTGATCCCTAAAAGAGATTAAGCGACCCGTGAAAGGGTCAAAATTCTGATCGGAATATCGAGTATTGTAATTAAAAAACGCTCCTAAAGTGGGGTATCTGGCTCCTTTAGCTATGTCTAAATCCTTTAATGCCAGCTCTACATTAGATTCTGAAAACTTAATATCGTTTCTAAAGGTCAATGCCTTGTCAAAAATAGTCCTTGGTGAATTATCCAAAATTTCGGCAGGCGGTATATCAAACTCTTCATCGGCAATATCAAAATTTTCATAATCTGTTAGTTGCAAAAGCTGCGCAAGACTAATTCTGGAAATGATAAGTAAATTTTCTGCATTTACAATTTGTTGTTCTTGAGTGGCTGCTGTTGCCTCAATTTCTAGCTGATCACCCCGTGGTACAACCCCGGATGCGACCAACTCCTTGGTTCGTTTTAAATCTTGCTCGGTAACTGCATATTGGGCCTTAAAGACTTTTAAAGATTCCTTGTTGGATAAAATTTGCAGATACCCATTGGCAACAGCAAGACGAATGTCATCCTTTAAATTATCCAAACGGTATTGATTGGATAACGCATTCAATTTGGCTCGGTTTAATCTATGAAAATTTCGAAGCCCATCAAACAAGGTCAGGGAAGAAGTTAGGTTGCCAGACGCCGATAAAATGGTGCTTGTTGCTAAGGTATTTGTGGTTGGATCCAATACAAGTCCGGTACTGTTGGAAACATTTGCGCTTGCATTAAAATCAGGAAGAAAGGCGCCTAATGCATCTGACTTATCTATGGTAGCATTTTCTAAATCAAGTTCAAACTGAGCAATGGTTAAATTATTTTCCACGGCATAATAAACACATTCTTCAAGCGTCCATTTTTTTTGTTGGGCAAACCCAATCCCAACAGAAAATACAAGTGTTAGTACTACTATTTTAAATTTCATTGATTATTAGTTTTTTGATTGTTGATTGATTCTGTTTTAATCTAGCTATTCCTTTGTCCCTTCTTCTGTACCTTTTTTAATAGGCTCCGTCTTGTTCCATATTTTAACATTGTCCTTTTCAGTAAGTCCCGAAATAATTTCCACATTTACCCCATCTGAAATTCCAACAACAATGTCCTTTCGTTCAAATTTTTGGTCTCCTACCGAGACTTCAACATAGGGTTTATCCGTTGTTTTATCAAACTGTAAAAGTGCTTCAGGAATTAATAGAACACTTTCTTTTTTTTCAAGAACAAGAGAAGCGTTGGCACTATACCCGGCACGGATAAAAAACTCGTCCTCAATAGTCACATCGCCTTCAATCCTAAATTGCACCGCCCCGGACTCTTCAACTCCCTTTGGAGCAATAAACTTTAAACTGGCGTCAAACTGTTTATCTTGTATAGCGCCCAAACTGATTTTTAAAGGCATTCCCAATTCT
>JBGTEN010000038.1:0-8375 GCA_041747755.1 Arenibacter sp.
TTTAGAAAAGAATATCTATCATTATTAATTCTCTTATCAAATAGAACTAGTAATGATGTAAAACCTTATCACAACTTACTTGCTGAAACTCACTTAAAAGAATCTGAAAAACACAAAGAGAGTTTTAATGCACACGATTACAATAAGGCTTTACAATCTTCACAACTCATCAGACTCAGATGAGTTTGCATATGCAGCTGAAAAATTAAATATTAACAACAATCAAAGTGATTATTCAAAAAAATATTTATACACCTTATCATTTTGCAATGCTTCAGAATTAGCAAATGAAAACCTTTGGAAGGAATATGGGAAAAATTATCAAGGAGTAGCGATTGAATTTGAAATTGTAAACAATCCTAACGAATGGCATAACTTTATGCTTTCTCAAGTGTTCTATGAAATTCCTAAAAATTTTGTAGAAATGGAAAATGAATTAAAATCCTTTCATGAAAAATATCCGTACGCTAGTACTTTTATCGATTTAGGAAAGTTAATCGCATTTCATAAAAAACCTGATTTTTCAAAGGAACTAGAAATTAGGCTATCAACATACTTTCCATTCAATAATACAGAAGCTTATGAGAAATTTTGCAACACGGAGTTTCGATTAGAAAAAGGAAGACCTAGAGAAACGGACTATTTTGGACTCAAACTTTGGGTTGAAAATAATTCACCGTTTGTAAAAAGTAACAACCCAGAATTTGATAGAAGATTGGATGTTGAAACTTCCTATTTTAAAGAAAACCCCCAAATTAAGATAACCAATATATATTTTGGCAAAAACTGTGGGATTTCAAATCAAGAATTCACACCTTTTTGGACAAAACTAAAACATATAACACATCGTAAATTAGGTTATGAAATTGAAAATTTAGAACTAAATCTGTATGGATAGAAGGCACTATGCACACCAATAGTAGCCGTTCCGCCAAAAGGCCGACACGGTCCTCCTACGGCGGACAAGTGCGCAAGCCGTTAAAGAGTCAAAAAATCAATTTATATACCTCTCTTTAAGAGGCTTTTTTTGTTTCTCCGTCAATATTGAAAGCCATATTTTTAATGCTTTTCGGGCGTTCCAATGGACTGCTACCTCGGATAGTACTCTACGGTAACACAAACTCCTAAATAAAAATTCTCGTGTACTAATCCAACCTATCCGTAAGTTCCTTAAAAGTGTATTTTGCGCTTTTCCCCTGGTATAAAACGGCGTAAACGGCATCCATGATGGGGGTTTTGGAAGGTTTTTTAAAGTTAGCGTTCATTAAATAAGCACTTTTGGCGGCGTAATACCCTTCGGCCACCATACTCATTTCCATCATGGCACTTTTTACGGTATAGCCTTTGCCAATCATAGTACCAAACATGCGGTTTCGGCTAAACGTAGAATAGCCGGTTACCAACAAATCGCCCAGATAGGCGGAGTCGTTTATATTCCGTTTCATATTGTGTACCCGTTTAATAAATCGCTTCATCTCCCGCACGGCATTGCTCATCAAAACACTTTGGAAATTATCGCCATAGCCCAAGCCATGGGCGATACCCGCAGCGATGGCATATATATTTTTCAGCATGGCTGCATATTCAGTACCAATAATATCATCCGAAATTTTGGTTTTGATATAATCACTGTTTAAGTGACGGGCCACCAGTTCCGCTTTTTCTTTATCAGCACAGGCAATGGTTAAATAGGACAAACGCTCCAGAGCCACCTCTTCGGCATGGCAGGGACCGGTTATGACTCCTATTTGTTCAAAAGGAATATGATATTTAGTATTAAAATGTTCCCCTACAATGAGTCCGGTTTCCGGCACAATCCCCTTGATGGCAGAAAAAACGATTTTGTCTTGTAAGGAGCGGCTGAGTTTTTCCAGCTCGGATTCCAAAAAAGCAGATGGAATGGCAAAAATAAGCACATCTGCTTCATCCACTGCAAGATTGATGTCATTGGTCAATTTTAGAAGGTTCAAATCGAATTCCACCGAGCTTAAATAATTGGGATTGTGTCGGTATTTCGAAATATGTTCCAGTGCATCTGCATTCCGCATGTACCATAGTACTACTTCTTTATTTCCGGTCAACATTTTTACAATGGCGGTAGCCCAGCTGCCACCACCCAAAACTGCAAAACGTACTTCTTTCTTCATTAGGAACGATTAGTCCGCCAAAAGTAATTAAAAAAATATTCTTCTTGTAAAAGATTGATAATCAGTAATATAAAAAATTTGGCACGAGAATTGGTTTTTCAATTTTAGAACCATAATACAACTACTATGAAATCGTTAAAACTACTATTCGGAACCGTACTCATAGGTACGCTTTTGAGCTCTTGTTATTCTGATGTTATTATTGAAGATGACTATATTGACGCTCCCGTTTTTAATGTGGCGCAGGCACTGCAATCTCATGAATTATGGTATGTGGATATCAACGCTACCCGCGGAAATGGCGAAGTACCGTTTTTACAACGTGCTTTTACCATTTCTTTTGATCGGGGAACATTGTATGCCAACAATAATATTTCCGGTATTGGTAAAAATGGAAATGGTTTTGGTATAGATGTAGGGTATTATGACGTACTACCGGGCACCGTCGAAATTGATCATGATTTGGATGGACTTTGGTTACTGGATGTGTATATGGTGAATAACCGGACTATAGAATTATACGACCCAAGATCGGACACTTCGTATTTTTTAAAGGGTTATCAACGCAGCAATTTTGATTATGATATGCTGTTTTACGACAATATGCAGTACTTATTACAAGAGTATACCGTTTGGGAAAAGGTATTTACCAGTCAGGAAGGCGCTATAAATGAATTTGACAATGAGAATTTTCTGCAATTCCTTTCCGGAGCAAATGGTAATTTCTTTAGATCTTCCATAGATCAATCGGGTACCCCGGTCAACAGTATCGTTTGGGATTATGAAGGCGATTATGAAGTATATGATGTGCCTAATGATATAACACTAAAAACCCTGACATTGGACTACGATTTTATGGGGAATGATTATTTTGAGATTTATGCGATTAATGACAACACTATAGAATTGTACCATCCGGATAGCGGTACGATTTATGAGTTTAAGGGAAGAGGATATATACAATATCTAAAATCCGGAAATTCTTTGGAAACTAAGAAAAGACAGAAAACGGTAAATCCGGTGATGCAAGTAAAACGTAGCAGAAAAAGTTAGGTTTGGCATTGTGGTACGACAAAGCATCTGAAAAAGAATTGGTTTTGGTTGTTGAATAGAAAGCGCTCTGGGCAGAAATGTTCAGGGTGTTTTTTTGTAAGGAGATAGGCTAGTTTTCCATAGGCATAAGAAAGTCCAATGTCCAAAGTCCAATGTCGAAGGTTTCTGGTTTCTGAGTTTCAAGTTTAGCTTGTTGCCATTGATGCTGTTTTTCACCAACAATGCATGCGCGCTTTACCTCCCATAGCCCTATCGCACTATAGTTTAATATGTTTCTTCCTAAACGTGGAAGGATTCTCCAAGGTTACTTTTTTAAAGGTTCGATTAAAATAAGAAAGACTATCAAATCCGCATTCATAACAGGTCTCTCCAATATTTTTTCCGGTCATCAATAAACGTTTAGCCTGACTAATCCGATATTGATTTAAAAATGCAATAAAGGTACTTCCGGTTGCTTTTTTAAAATAGCGGCAAAAAGCTTCTCTTCCCAAATTACAAAGATGGGATAGTTCCTCTATTTCAATTTTTCGCTGATAGTGTTCATCAATAAAGGCATGAATTTGTCGTAACCGATCCTGTTCCTTCTTTTTATACCGGTTTACAAAAGGCCTTTCATGCAACAAAGTATATTCCTGACTTTCGGCCAACAGCTGTAATAGTTGCAGTACTTCGATAAACAGGGCAGAAGGTGACATCCCAAAAAGCGTCTTCATCCGTTTGCCAACCAGGTCCTTGGTTTTCCCTGTAAAGGCAATACCATGGGTAGCATTGTCCAACAGAATTTTTATCCCATCTAGTTCCGGAATGGCATCAATAACCTGACTAACAAAAGAAGGTTTTATATGTATTACTTCCTTTTTGTAATCTGTTGTCACTCTATAATCAAAGTTAAGATGGGGTATATTAGAACCAATCAACACTAAATCACTTTCTTTATAGGTGGAGATATGGTCGCCTACATGTCGCGTAGCACTAGCATTTTCAATAAATACAAGCTCCAGTTCCGGATGAAAATGCCAATAGAATAAATCATTCAACTTTGGGTTGTGCAAAAGTCGAATAAGCCCCGGGGCATCGGTTTGAATGGTTTCTAACTGAATTTTCATATCCTAATATTTAATATGAATTTTATAAAAGTTTTTAAATTAAGTCTATTTTTAAAACCTTTTCCGAAAGAATAGCACGAGCAAAGCTCTGAAATTCAGGAGCTCCGTTGTCGGAGCGACGCAGAGTTTGCCGGACGGTTTTCAGCTAAAGCTGAAAAATTCCTACGGAAAAGTGTCTTTTTCTTTGGTTCATTTCTTTTGGACAAGCAAAAGAAATGAATAGAGAATATTTTTAAGTCCAAATTATCTACTGGTGAATTTCTACAAATTATTCTCAGTTTGATTAAATAGAATACATCAATTTAATTATTATGATTCAATGTAACGGTATAATAAATCAAAAATATCAATATTGTTCAAATACTAATCAATATTGCGGTGGAATACAATAAAGTTTCTAATTAGCTTTGTAAGAGGACTTTAAAGAAACAAATCATGCAAAATGCAAAAACAAAATTAGAAATGGCGAATAAAGCCCATGAAGCCATTCCGGGAAATCCTTCTACTGCTACCAGTAGTACGCTAAAATTAAATGATAGGAGTAAAGGAAAACCTTTACGCGTGCTTAGTGAGGCCGACTGGGATTTCTGGATTGAAAATGGATATATTGTACTAAAAAAGGCGGTACCCAAAGCACAAGTACAAACCACTGCCAATTTCTTATGGGAATTTGAGGAGAAGGATCCCAATAACCCTGAGACTTGGTATACCGCTCCAAGAGCTGAAATGAAAATGAAAGAACTAACCGGCACCGGCATGGTTGAGGTTTATAATCATCAGCATTTATGGAACAACCGGCAGGTGCAAAAAGTGTATGATGCTTTTGTGGACATTTGGGGAACCGAGAAGTTATGGGTTACTATAGACAGAGCTAACTTAAATTTTCCCATTCGTCCGGGACATGAATACAAGGGCTTTATTCATTGGGATTATGATCCGGAAACAAAACCGCAAAATGTGCAGGGGGTTTTGGCTTTAGCAGACCAGACCGATGAAAATATGGGAGGATTTCAATGTATTCCATGGCTGTACCGCAATTATGAGACATGGAAGCTTACTCAGCCTGAAAATCGGGATCGATTTAAACCTGATGTGACTGATTTACAGGATAAACTTGTAAAAGTTAAACTTAAAGCCGGCGATTTACTGATATTTAATAGTACACAACCCCACGGAATTCGGCCCAACCATTCTAAAGATAAAGTACGTATGGCCCAATATATTTCTATGATGCCGGCGGAGGAAGATAATGATGCATTACGGCAATGGCGTATTAACTCATGGAAAAATCGTATTGCTCCTGAAGGATATGCTTTCCCCGGGGATCCGCGTAATTGGGAGCAAACCAAATATGGTGTTGCGGAACTGAATGCATTGGGAGAAAAATTGTTGGGCTTAAAAAACTGGGATTGATTTTTTTTACTTCTCTATGGGCTAGGAAATGATATAAAAAAAACTGCTATCCGGTAACTTTAACGGATAACAGTTTTTTTATAAGTTTTTTAATCTAAAGTGTTCTCAAATACTCTGCAACAGCTCTAGCATCTTCTTCACTAAGATTCTGGTTCAACATAATCGCATTGTTGTACTCCTTTAATAAGGCTTTAGCGATAGGATCTTCTCTAAGCATTCCATCCGGGTTTAAAATCATGTTCATAACCCACTCAGGACTTCTGCGATCATAAACTCCCGCAAGTGCAGGACCAATCATACGTTGTTCTGCCATGTGGCAGGCAGTACAAATCATCTTATATTTAGCTTCACCTTTTGCAGCTAAATCTGTGTTGATCTGTGCATCAAAAGAAACAGATTTTATAGGGCCAACACCCTTATTACTCAAATCAACAGGAACCCCTTCTGTAGTTTCTACCGCTTTAGTTTCCTTTTTAGCACGGCTTATTTCAAAACCTTCTTTCTTTTCTTCTTTTTTGTCGCCGCATGCAACAACAAATACACCCAGTGCCAAAATGGCGATAATTTTTTTCATTGTTATACAATTTTAGAACCACTAATATAAGAAATAGCTAAATCTAAAGCACTTCTTCTAAGAATTTTATTGCTCTTTTTTCTGAGTAGGTAATATTGCTTGGTCCCCAAAAGCCAACATGACCACCATATTTGGGTGTTACCAGATATATGTTGGAATTGGCTTCCGCTTCCTTCAAAGGATAACATTGAGCTCCCAAAAAGCTATCGTTTTTTGCATTTAATATAAGGACGGGAACGGAAATATAGGGCAAAAATTGCAAGCAACTACTCTGATTATAATAATCAATTGCATCGTTAAAGCCATGGGCACGACTCGTATACAAATCATCAAAATCTTTAAGTGTTTTTATACTTTTAATGATATCATCAGAAATGGAATCCGGGAAATGCAGTTGTTTTTGAATTAGTTTTTTAACTAGATGACTTTTAAATCGTTTTGAGTAGGGAATATTCTTCGGCTTTAATAACTGTAAAAGTGAATCATGCAAATTACAAGGAACGGAAATGCCAATTACGGCCTTGATGGCCGTCGGGATTTCACGACCTTCACCTAAATATTTTAAAGCCATATTTCCTCCCAGACTAAAACCCTTTATAATGATATCAGAATAGTTCCTTGTGTTTAGAATGTGCTGTATTACCGCTTCCAAATCTTCGGTGGCACCTGAATGATACGACCGAAACAACCGATTTGTTTCCCCACTGCAACTTCTAAAATTAATAGCACAAGCGTCATAACCGGAATTATTAAAATACTTGGCACTTCCCAAGATGTAAGGGCGTTGCGCAGACCCTTCCAAACCGTGCAATAGAATAACGACTTTCTGAGTTGGAGGGGTAGAAAAGCTCCAGTCCAAATCCAAAAAATCTCCATCGGGCAAGTTTATACGTTCGCGTTTTTGAGCCACCCCTGTGACCTTACGAAGCAGGCCTGCATAGATAGTCGAAAAGTGTCCGTTTTTAAATGGCAAAGGAGGATTATAATCGGATGAAACTAATGGCATGAATCCAAACTAAGATTATCAATGTAGGTCACCAAGAAGTATATTACTTGGGATAGGTTTCCAATACTTTTATCTGTTCAGTAACGGCCTCCTTAAACTCAGATTTTAACTTTGAAACTAACTCGCTCACAGAGAGTATGTTGTCTATTGTTGCAACACCCTGTCCGGCAGACCAAATAGTTTTCCAGGCTTTGGCTTCTGTATTGAGTTCTTTTCCAAAATCAATTTTGACATCCTTCTTTAAATCCGCCTCTGTAATCCCTGCAGCTTTTAAACTGGCCCCCAAAAAATTGGCATGCACTCCGGAAATCGAGGCCGTATAGACCACATCACTGGCTCCGGCGTCAACAATCATATTCCGATATTCGTCTGTTGCATTACTCTCCATAGTATTTATAAACCGGGTGCCCATATAGGCCAGATCGGCTCCCATTTGAAGCGCTGAAGCGATATCTCTTCCGGTACTAATACAACCCGAAAGTATAATAGTTTTATGGTAGAATTTTTTAATTTCCGCCACCAAAGTCATAGGGTTGATGGTTCCTGCATGTCCACCTGCTCCCGCGGCCACTAATATTAAACCATCTACTCCGGCTTCATTCGCTTTTTCAGCATGTCTCTTTTTGATGATATCGTGAAAAACCAAACCTCCGTAACTATGAATTGCATTGACCACTTGAGCAACCGCGCCTAAAGAAGTAATGATAATAGGCACTTTATGTTTCATACAGATTTTGAGGTCAGCTTCCAATCTCGGGTTGGTAGGGTGTACTATTAGATTTACTCCAAACGGAGCTGCTTTTTTCCCGGTTTCTTTTTCAAAAGCATTGAGTTCATTTTTTATTTCGACCAACCATTCCTCAAAGCCCTCGCTAGTTCGTTGATTAAGTGCGGGAAACGTGCCAACAATGCCATTCTTGCAGCATTCAAGTACCAGTTTGGGACCGGAAATTATAAACATGGGCGCCGCAATGACAGGTAAGGAAAGGTCTTTGATGAAAGCGGGTTTTTGACTCATAACAGAATTTTAATGTATTTAAATTTAAGCTATTTTAAAGGGATAAGTCGTATCCTTT
>JBGTEN010000039.1:0-13255 GCA_041747755.1 Arenibacter sp.
CAACTGTTTTTGTAAACGCCTCTTCTACCTCTTCTTCAGTTATTTCTCCTTCCTTTCTGAATTCTATTAAAACATCCAAATCTCCCAATAGATCTTGAGCAGTAGTAAAATCATCAACCCATTTTTTTTTTGATTGTATGGATTTTATGTGGAGCTGTGCTTGTTGTGGATTATCCCAAAAATCCGGAGCAAGTGTTTTTTCCTCTTCGTTTTCAATTTCAATAAGCTTGGCATCTATGTCAAAGATACCTCCTTAACGCACCAAGGCGCTCTAAAAGATCTTTAGTTAGATCAGTTGTAACCATTTTTTGTAATTTTTTTCAAAAGTAAGATTCTTTCCTTAGTTTTTTACTTTTAAAATCCCAAATTATTGTTGTGCTGAAACCTCAACAGAATGTGTGGACTCATTTTTTCCTAAGGTGTATACAACTCCCTTTAGAGGAGAGCAGTCGTTATAGTCTTTTCCATGAGCCACTTTAATATGATCGTTATTTGCTAAGATATCATTCGTGGGATCAAACCCAACCCAACCAACATTAGGCACAAAAGCTTCTACCCAAGCATGCATTTGGGAGTCTCCAAAATAATTATTTCCTTGATGTAAATATCCGGAAACATAACGTACGGGAACATTATTCTTCCTTGCAATGGCGCAAAAAAGATGCGCAAAGTCCTGACAGACACCATGTCTATTGTCAATAACTTCTTCTAATAGAGTGTTCACCGTAGTTACTCCTGTCTTAAAATAAATATGGAAAAAAACCCAGTGGTTCAGGTGTTGCAAATTTTCAAAAACAGATTTACCGGTATCAAAAATAAATATGGTCTCATCTTTGGTAGGTAATGTGGTGAATAAGGTATTCTTAAGGTAAGATTCATAATCTATCTTAAATTCAAAACTATTAATTGAGTTATATTCTTCCGAAATATTGGGTAAAAGGTTAAAATTAAATGGATCTACCTCTTTTTTAATCAATTTAAAGGTAGCCCTGAAAGTAATTTCTTCAAATTTTTGCTTTGGATGAACTCGTATTGTTTTAAAACCAAATCCATTAATTGAAAATTGATTAACTGCCTTAAGCGAATTATAAAAATCAACGCTCACCAGCTCCTGGGTATCATTTTCTTCCGGAATAATTAAAAATTGCCAATAGGCATCATTAACAACACTTTCGTATTGGTTTTCTGCCGCATAGGTTACCGAGTATTCTAAGGGCATCTTAAGAATCTGTTTACAAACTTCATAAAGCGAAAGTATTTTTAATAATTAAAAAATTCCTTTTCCATTTTTTTACCAATGAGGACTAAATTGTTAAGGATATTTTCTATAAAACCCTGAACATCTTCCTCAATTTCCTCTGCATAGGTAAACTCACATTCGGCTTTGACCTTACTTACTAAAAATGAAGTAGAATCCTTGGTGGGGTACTTGGCATGATCCAAAACTTTAATGTGTCTGTTAACTTGGTTTAAACTATTCATTACGGATCTTGGACAATCTGCATTCAAAATAAGAAATTCTAAGGTAGAAATACTTGTTGGGGTTTTTTTATAAAACCTACGCATCATATCATAGGATTCCGCACACTTTAAAAGTGTAATCCATTCAAAACTATTTTTTATTTGATCTCCATAGCTACCCCCAGCCTTTAGGGCATCATTATATTTAGCGTTAATGATTCTGATGATTTGAGTTGCCCTTTCTATGTTTAAACCCATTAAAATGATGGCATATACTTCATCGTGTAAAAGTGTGCCTCTAATCTTAGCTCTTAATATAGCTGTCATTTCAGTAACATTCATCGTAAAATCATAAAGCCCTCTTTCTACAAAAGTTTCTACGTCATAATTTAAAACAAAGTGGTAGAACTTGTTTATTGACTCATAAAGTTCGGTAGAAATTACATCTCTGGCACTATTTGCATTTTCCCGAACATATTTAACATTACTTATTATGGAAGATGGGGAATTCATGTTGAGGCCAATATTAAACAACACATCTTTTTCATTCAAAATTACCGAATCATCTTTTTCCGGCTCCCCAAGCATGAACAGCATGGAACGCAGGACGAATTGCCTCGATTGAGATAGCTCATTAGGTGCATCAAGAGAAGAAAAATAATTAACGTTCAGATATCTTGCCACGTGTTCGGAACGTTCAATATAACGTCCCATCCAAAAAAGATTGTTTGCTACTCTTGCTAACATATTTGCTTAATTTATTTCTTTAGTACCCAAGTATCTTTGGAGCCTCCTCCTTGTGATGAATTTACGACAAGATTTCCTCTTTTTAGGGCAACTCTTGTGAGTCCCCCCTTCAGAACAAATTCCTTGTCTTTACCCAATAGTGTAAAAGTTCTTAAATCCACATGACGTTGCTCAAAGGATTCTGTATCGTCTATGTAGGTTGGGTGTACGGAAAGCGACATAATAGGTTGTGCAATATATTTCCTTGGTTGCTGAATTATTTGCTTTTTAACTAGTTCAATTTCTTCTTTTGTTAACCTGTTTCCAATTGAGATACCGTAACCCCCGGATTCATCAACCGGTTTAATAACCAACTCTGCAACATGCTCCAAAACATATTTCAATTCATCCGGTCTACTGCAATGATAAGTGTACACATTATTAAGGATTGGTTCCTCATCTAAATAATACTTAATAATCTCCGGCATATAAGTGTACACTGCTTTATCATCAGCAACCCCGGTTCCAGGTGCATTGGCAAGACAAACATTCCCCTTTTTGTAAGCAGCAAAAAGTCCCGGAACACCCAGTGCAGAATCAGCCCTAAACTCCAACGGATCAATAAAAAGATCATCAATGCGGCGATAGATAACATCTACCTTTTGAGGGCCTCGAATGGTTTTCATGTACACAAAATCGTTCTCCACAAATAAGTCTCTTCCTTCAACCAGTTCCACACCCATGGCCTTCGCCAGATAAGAGTGCTCGTAATATGCGGAATTATATATCCCAGGCGTTATTACAACACAGGTAGGGTTATCCACACCTTGAGGCTTAACACTTTCTAAAATATCTAATAGATTTTCAGCATAGTTTGTAACAGTATAAGTTTGGTAATGATTAAACACCCCAAATAGTGCGCGCTTAAGAGCTGTTCTATTACAAATAACGTAACTAACCCCGGAAGGACAACGAATATTATCCTCTAAAACATAATATTTACCATCTGAATGTTTTATAATATCTGTTCCTGAAATATGATTATAAATACCCCCAGGAGGATCTACTCCAATCATTTGATGCAAATAATTCACAGAGGAACTTATCATATCCATAGGAACAATTCTGTCTTTGATAATTTTTTTATCATGATATATGTCCCACAAAAAAAGATTCAGGGCCTTACTTCGTTGTATTGCACCGCGCTCTAAAATCTCCCATTCGTCTGAGTCAATAATTCTTGGAAAAAGATCAAAAGGAAAAATATTCTCCTTTATTTCTTTCTCACCATAAACTTGAAAAGTAATACCTTGATTAAAAAAGGATGCTTTAGCTTTATTATTAAGATTTACATAGTCACTAATTGAATGATTACCATACAAATCAAACAGCGTTTGATAAACTTCTTTGGCCGAGCCCTCATTATCAAAAACCTCATCAAATAACACAGGGTTTTTTTTGTAAGATGAAAATATAGCTTTATCGGAATTTGTATTCATAGTTCATGGTATTAGTTAGAAGGCGTAAAAATTGTGTTTTTCAAATTGATGTTTTATAAACATTAAACTCTGCGCATTTTACAAAAAATGGTTTAAAATGATACGTTTCATGCGTCATTTCTTATTCTTTAAAGTAAATCAATTTCTGTAGTTAATAAAAATTTTATTTATAAACCTAGCTTTCTTTTACTATCTCTTTAATTTATGTGTTCATAATTTGTGAAATCCCATTTAATTAGCCCAGAATTATATTGTTCCATTTATTTACAGCTTTTTGTCTAAATTTAAAAAAATAAATAACCATTTATGAAATCATATGTACTTGTATTCTTTTTAATAGTCTTTGGAGTTGTTTCAGGAGTAGCTCAGTTTGCTGAAAAAAGTAAAAATTTCAAAAAATTTAGCGGCTTGTATTCTTTTTACTATGATGAAGCGAATGATAAAATTTATTTAGAAATTGATAAATTGGATGAGGAAATCCTATATGTTTACTCCCTTAGCAGTGGAATAGGTAGTAATGATATAGGTCTTGATCGTGGGCAACTGGGCAATGAACAGGTTGTGTATTTTACAAAGGCTGGTAATAAAATATTATTAGTACAACCTAATTTAATGTTTCGCGCAACCACCTCTAATGCGTTGGAAAAAAAATCTGTAGAACAAGCATTTGCTAAATCAGTTCTTTTTGGATTTAAGATTGAAGAAGAGAAAAATGGCAAATACATAATTGACTTGACTGATTTTCTAATTCAGGATGCCCATGGAGTTGCAAAAAGACTCAAAGATACAAATCAAGGTAGCTATACGCTAGACAAGACTAAAAGTGCATTAGCCCTTGATAGAACAAAGGCATTTCCAAAAAACATTGAATTTGATGTAACCTTAACCTTTAGTGGGGAACCCAAAGGTGCTTATATCAAGTCGGTAACCCCAAATCCCAATTTAGTAACCGTAGCGCAACATCATTCATTTATAGCATTGCCAGATGATGGTTACAAAAAAAGAGCTTACGATCCCCGTAGTGGTTCTTATCCTTTTGCGTATTACGATTACGCTACTCCTGTTCAAGAGCCTATTTTGAAAAGGTTTATTACCCGCCATCGCTTAGCGAAGAAAAATCCAGACGCAGCTTTAAGTGAGGCTGTTGAACCTATTATTTATTATTTGGACAACGGAACACCGGAACCTGTGCGTTCAGCTCTTTTAGATGGTGGAAAATGGTGGAATGAAGCTTTTGAGGCAATTGGATATAAAGATGCTTTTCAACTTAAAATGCTTCCGGATGATGCGGATCCTTTGGATGTCCGATACAATGTTATTCAATGGGTACACCGTTCCACCAGAGGTTGGAGTTATGGTAGTAGTATTACCGATCCGAGAACGGGAGAAATTATTAAGGGGCATGTAAGTTTAGGAAGTTTGCGAATACGCCAAGACTTTTTAATTGCCCAGGCATTAGTAACTAATCCTTTTGCTGATAATGACGAAAATTACTCGCCAATGTTAGAACTTGCCTTGGCAAGAATTCGCCAGCTTTCTGCCCATGAAATAGGTCATACCTTAGGCTTTGCCCATAATTTTGCGGCTAGTGTTAACAACAATGCTTCAGTAATGGACTATCCTCATCCTCAGTTCGATTTGAAGGATGGGAAAATTAATTTTTCTAATGCTTACAATATAGGTATCGGAGCTTGGGACAAAGTCACTGTTGCTTATTCCTATACTGATTTTAGTAAGGGAACCAATGAACAAGTAGAGCTAAATAAAATACTTTCCAAGGCTCAAGAAGATGGACTTAGGTACATTTCGGACATGGATGCCAGACCAAAAGGAGGAGCACACGTCTTCGCTCATTTATGGGACAATGGTACTGATGTGGGTACAGAATTGGAAGAGATGTTAAAAATCCGTGAACTAGCCATACAAAATTTTTCAATCCACAATGTGCGCACTAACGAACCCAACTCCATTTTAGAAGATGTTTTTGTACCGCTCTACTTCTTTCACAGATACCAAACAGAAGCCGTTTCCAAAATTATCGGGGGCTTGGATTATAATTATGCGATTAAAGGAGACAGTCAAACAACAGTTGAAGTAGCGAATAGGCACAGGCAAGAACAGGCTTTAAAAAGTATTTTGAAAACCCTGGATGCCGGCACAATTGCTATTCCTAAAGAGAAATTATCGCTTTTCCCGCCAAGAGCTTTTGGCTTTGAAAGAACAAGAGAGTCAATGAAAGGTAAAACGGGTATTTCTTTTGATGCACTTTCAGCTCCTGAAACAGCCGCCGACATGTCTTTAGAATTATTGCTACATCCAGAAAGAGCATCCAGACTAGTCCAACAGAAAAGTTTAGATTCCAAACAATTAAGCTTAGAGGAGGTTTTGGATGAATTGATAAAGGCAACAATTTTAAAGAACCATAAGGATTCCTATATTAATGAGGTCCAACAAAATATCAATTTTAGGGTTTTATTTCATATTATGAATTTGGCTGCGCATGACAAAGTGCATCCTCAGGTAAATGCGATAGCCAATTTTAAACTGCGAAATCTAAGAACCACCCTTCCAACAACATCAAAAGACCCAAATACTGCTGAAATGGTTCACCGGATTGATACTTTTTACAGTCATCCGGAGCTTTTCAAAGTAATTCCTGTCCCTGTAATACCTGATGGATCACCTATAGGTATGGACTGTTTCGGACAATAGTGACATTCACGGATGGAAATAAATTTAATAAGCGATACAGTTACAAAACCAACGGTTGGTATGTTGGAGGCTATGATGACAGCCAAAGTTGGGGATGATGTTTTTAGGAGCGATCCTTCAATAAATGCTTTGGAACAAAAAATTGCAATCCTTTTTGGTGTGGAGAGTGCCCTATTTTTTCCCAGCGGTACTATGGCAAACCAAACGGCAATTAAAATTTTAACTAATCCTGCAGAGCAACTAATTTGTGATAAATTCGCTCATATTTATAACTATGAGGGCGGTGGGGTAAGCTTTAACAGTGGGGTTTCTTGTAAGCTTGTTGACGGTCATAGGGGTATGATGACAGCAGACCAGGTGAAATCATCTATAAATCCTCCTGATGCGTACCACAGTCCACTTTCTACACTGGTTTGCATAGAGAATACAACAAACAAAGGTGGTGGGGCATGTTGGGACATTGAAGAACTTAAAAAGATAAAAAAAGTATGTAACGAGCATAACCTATATTTTCATTTGGATGGTGCTCGTTTGTGGAACGCCTTGGTTGCCAAGAAAGAATCTCCAAAACAGTTCGGTCAATTATTTGACACCATAAGTGTTTGTCTTAGTAAAGGTTTAGGATGTCCAGTCGGTTCCGTTTTACTCGGAAGCTCTGCATTAATACAAAAAGCATTGAGAGTTCGCAAAGTTTTAGGTGGTGGCATGCGCCAAGCTGGTTTTTTGGCCGCTGCCGGAATTTATGCTTTAGATAATAATATAGAAAGATTGGCGGAGGATCACAAAAAAGCCAAAGATATTGGTGAGGAGTTGGTTAAATTACCATTTGTAAAAAAGATAGAACCTATAGAAACTAACATAATAATTTTTGAGATTGATAATGATTTCACTAGTGAATCATTATTTATTGAAAAATTAAAGGAGCAGAAAATTTTTATCCATGGTATGGGTCAGGGAAAACTGAGAATAGTTACCCATATGGACTATACAAACGATCAACATGATTTCTTTTTAAAAAAAATAAAAACCTTTTAACCTACCCCGAAAAGGACTTTAAGCCTAGTTTCATATTTCTTATACCATTTTCCATTCCCGGCTCCGAATCGTATAAATTACTATGTCCTATCACAAAACCTTCCTTAGTTTTAAGCGTAAAAAGAAATTTTCCAGCAGTATTAGTTTTGCGTTCAATTTCGATATGTTCCTCTAAGGATAAATTTAATTTATCTAAAGTCTCCTTCAACTTCTCCTTATTTTTATAAGGTACACTATTAAAAATAGCCCGACCACTCGCCGACACAATACTAAAGCTATAACCTCCGTTACCTTCTTTTACAATGGAAAACATAGTTTCTATATTTTATTCATTATCCAATTGATTTTATAATATCAAGTTATATTAATCAAAAAGGCTCCAAGAAAACCTCCATTGTGCATTACTTAAATAAGGAGTCCATCCCGGGAATATTAGGCATTCCTTCTTTGGCAACTGCCGCTAATTCCGACTCATTTATTTGTGTAGCTTTTTCAATTGCATTATTTACAGTTAAAACCAAGTGATCTTCCAATTTTTTCTTTTCAGTGAGAAGACTATCAGCAATTTCAATTCGCTTAATTACCCGATTTGCTGTAATAGTTACTTTAACCAAACCTTCAGAAGATTGCTCTTCAATAATTACATGATTTAACCTCTCCTTGGTTTGTTGTATTTTTGCCTGAGTATCTTTAAGTTTACCCATCATACCCATAAGATCTCCTAACATTTACGTTCTCTTTAAATTTCATTCCTAAAAATACTAATTTATAAGCCAATTTTAATGTCCCTATTTATCAATTCACAAAAATTAAAGTTCTTTTTCCATTAAGTCTTATTTTCGCGCTTTCTTGTAACTCTGAAAAAAAGGACATTTCCACCATGAACGCGCCAATAGCAAAAAAAATAACCAAAGAATTAAAAAAACATAACGATACAAGAACTGATAATTATTATTGGCTTAATCAAAAGGAAAACAAAGAAGTGTTAGCCTATCTAAAAGCAGAAAACGCTTACTATCGTTCCAGGACTTCGCATACAAAAGATCTGCAAAATGATTTATTTAAGGAAATGAAATCCAGAATCAAAGAGGATGATACCTCGGTGCCTTACAAATATAATGGTTACTGGTATTATACCAAATATAACAAAGGAGAGGAATACCCCATTTATTCCAGAAGAAAGGGTTTGGAAAATGCCTCTGAAGAAGTTCTCTTCAATTGTAACGAAATGGCGATAGACCAAGATTTTTTTAATCTAGGAGGACTCAACATAAGTCCGGATAATAAACTTGCGGCCTTCGGGATAGACACTATTGGTAGAAGGCAATATCATATTCAAATCAAAAATCTGGAAACCGGGGAAATTTATCCGGATAAAATAGATAATACAACCGGTGGTGCAGTATGGACAGATGATAATGAAACGTTGTTCTACACCAGAAAGGATTCAATAACACTTCGTGCAGATAAAATATACAAACATAAGTTGGGCACACCGGAAACGGATGACCAATTAGTGTTTCATGAAAAGGATGAGACTTTTGACACTTTTGTATACAGATCCAAATCCGAGAAATACATTATTATTGGCTCTAACAGTACATTAACCTCGGAGTTCCAAATTTCGAGAACAGATGATCCTAAAAATACTTTCACACTTTTTTCGCCTCGAGAAAGAGGTTTGGAATATTCAATCTCCCATTACAATAACAGTTTTTATGTCTTAACAAATAAAGATAATGCCACTAATTTTAAATTAATGATTGTTAAAGAAGGGCAGACATCTTATGATCATTGGAAGGAATTTATTCCTCACCGAGAAGATGTATTGCTGGAGGATATTGAAATTTTTAAAGAGTATTATGTACTTTCTGAAAGAGAAAATGGTCTAACTAAACTTAAAATTACAAATTGGAAAAGTGGTGACTCCTACTATTTACCATTTGACAATGAAACGTACACGGCATATGTAGGTACTAATCCGGAATTTGACACTGAAATCCTGAGATATGGTTATAATTCTATGGTCACGCCCAATTCGGTAATAGACTTTAATATGCGCACGAAAGAAAAGGTAATTAAAAAAGAGCAGGAGGTACTTGGTAATAAATTCAAAAAGGAAAACTATAACTCCAAAAGAATATGGGCCAAAGCCCAAGACGGCGCTCAAATACCTATGTCCATAGTTTACCATAGGGATACCAAACTAGATGGAACCAGTCCACTGCTCCAATATGCTTATGGATCTTATGGTTATACTGTTGACCCGTCTTTTTCAACTGTGAGATTAAGTCTTTTGGATAGAGGTTTTATTTATGCAATAGCTCATATAAGGGGAGGAGAATACTTGGGACGAAAATGGTATGAAGACGGAAAATTATTGAAGAAGAAAAACACATTCACTGATTTTATTGATTGTTCTAAGTTTTTAATCGAACAAAAATATACCAGTAAAGAACATCTTTATGCTATGGGAGGGTCAGCCGGAGGTCTTCTTATAGGAGCAATAGTTAATATGGCCCCGGAACTTTATAATGGGGTTATAGCCGCCGTACCTTTTGTTGATGTCATTACAACAATGTTAGACGAATCCATTCCATTAACGACCGGGGAGTATGATGAATGGGGAAATCCCAATGAAAAAAAGTACTATGATTATATGAAGTCTTATTCACCATATGACAATGTGGTTGCACAAGGGTATCCCAATATTTTGGTGACCACAGCGTTACACGACTCCCAAGTTCAATATTTTGAACCCGCTAAATGGGTTGCAAAACTTAGAGCACATAAGACAGATACTAATTTATTATTGTTGCATACCAACATGGATGCGGGTCATGGCGGTGCTTCCGGTCGTTTTGAATCACTAAAAGAAGTAGCTATAGAGTATGCTTTTTTACTTGATTTGGAAGGTAAAACCAATTAATTAAAAAAAAATATTAATTTTGTCAGGGAAATGTTGTGACTTATTCAAAAATTGCAATGTTACCATAACCTAGAAACGCTTGTATGGAACATAAGATAAATGCTTATAACAACATCCTGGAACTTATAGGAAACACTCCACTTATCAGATTAAATAAAATTACAGCATCCTTTAAAGGCAATTTTTTTGCAAAACTAGAATCTTTCAATCCCGGACATTCTTCAAAGGATAGAATTGCTGCGTTCATCATAGAAGAAGCAGAACGAAAGGGGATACTCTCAAAAGGAAATACTATAATAGAAACAACATCTGGTAACACCGGTTTCAGTATTGCCATGGTAAGTATCATCAAGGGTTATGATTGTATTTTAGCTGTAAGTTCAAAATCCTCGCAAGACAAAATAGATATGCTGCGGTCAATGGGAGCCAAAGTATACATTTGTCCCGCTCATGTTAGTGCAGACGATCCGCGATCATATTATGAAGTGGCAAAACGATTACATCAAGAAACAAAAGGTTCGGTATATATCAATCAATACTTCAATGATTTAAATGTTGAAGCACATTACAAAACAACCGGTCCGGAAATATGGAACCAAACTAATGGAAATATAACTCACCTTGTGGCATGCAGCGGAACAGGTGGCACAATTTCAGGTATAGGAAAATATTTAAAAGAAAAGAATCCTGGGATTAGAATCCTAGGTGTTGACGCATACGGTTCGGTGTTAAAAAAATACCACGAGACCAAAGAATTTGATACGAATGAAATATATCCATACCGTATTGAGGGATTAGGTAAAAACCTTATTCCAGGAACCACAGATTTTGATGTAATTGATGAGTTTATCAAAGTAACTGACGAAGAAAGTGCACATACTGCAAGAGAAATTTGCAGAACCGAAGGCATGTTTGTGGGTTATACCAGTGGAGCTGCAATACAAGCCATTAAACAGTTAAATGTGCAAGGAGAATTTAAAAAAGATAGTAATGTTGTGGTTATTTTTCCCGACCATGGATCAAGATACATGAGTAAGATCTACAGTGATCAATGGATGAGCAACCAGGGCTTTTTTGATATTAAACACGTTGAAGAAACCCAACAAACTCAATTCATAAAATAATTCAAATGGACTAAAAGGAAGATTAAAAGCAATGGCTATTTAACCATTGCTTTTTTCTGTAAATAAATTATTCATAATACAATTCAAAAATCTATATTTTTGCGTAAAAATCAAACTTGGTTAAATGAGAGACTTATTTGATAGAATCATTGAAAATAAAGGTCCTTTAGGCAAATGGGCTTCACAAGCAGAGGGTTATTTTGTTTTCCCAAAATTAGAAGGTCCTATTTCTAATAGAATGAAATTTCAGGGAAAGGATGTTATAACATGGAGTATTAATGATTATTTAGGACTTGCTAGTCTTCCGGAAATTAGACAAGTTGATGGAGAAGCGGCCATGGAACATGGTGCGGCATATCCAATGGGAGCAAGGATGATGAGTGGTCATACCGATTTTCATGAACAGTTGGAGAATGAATTGGCCGCCTTTGTACAGAAAGAAGCATCTTATCTTTTGAATTTTGGTTATCAAGGAATTATGTCGGCTATAGATGCTTTAGTTTCTAAAGATGATATCATTGTTTACGATGTGGATTCGCATGCCTGTATTATAGATGGGGTCCGACTACATATGGGAAAACGATTTACCTTTAAGCATAATGACATTGAAAGTTTAGAAAAAAACTTGGATCGTGCTACAAAAATGGCTGAACAAACCGGAGGAGGTATATTGGTTATTACCGAAGGTGTTTTTGGAATGCGTGGAGAGCAAGGTAAGCTTAGAGAAGTTGTAGCCTTAAAAGAAAAGTTTCAGTTTCGCCTATTGGTAGATGATGCCCATGGCTTTGGCACCTTAGGAAAAACGGGGGCAGGTGCTGGTGAGGAGCAGGGTGTGCAAGATGGTATCGATGTCTATTTTGCCACATTTGCAAAATCCATGGCCGGAATTGGTGCGTTTCTAGCTGCCGATAAGGAAGTTATAAATTATCTGAAATACAATCTTCGTTCTCAAATGTTTGCAAAATCGTTGCCCATGATTTTTGTAAAAGGAGCCCTGAAAAGATTGGATATGTTACGTACCATGCCGGAGTTAAAAGCAAAACTCTGGGAAAACGTAAATGCATTACAAAATGGACTTAAAAACAAAGGATTTGATATAGGCAATACCAATACCTGTGTCACACCGGTTTATCTCAACGGAAGTATTCCTGAGGCCATGGCTTTAGTAAAGGATTTAAGAGAAAACTTCGGTATTTTTTGCTCTATTGTAGTTTATCCGGTAATTCCAAAAGGACTTATTTTACTACGTATGATTCCAACAGCGACACACACTATGGAGGATATTGAAATTACGTTAGATGCATTTTCTGCTATTCGGGATCGTTTGGAGAATGGCACTTATAAAAGACTTTCAGCTGCCGTAGCGGCCGCTATGGGGGAGTAATTATTTCAACTTAAAACATATAAATCCCAATGAATTCCATTGGGATTTTTTATTTTAACTCCTTTCTGTAAGTGCTACGACGTTTATAAATTACAGGGTCGAAATGCTTCCACATTTGACGTATGGCTACATTCTCCTCCAACTCCGGCGTACGATAACACATTTCTATTTTCTTCTCTGTGAAAGTCTTGTGATATTGATTAAAAATAATAGCGGTAACTCCTTTATTTTGATATTCCGGATGAATTCCTATTAAATAAAATATAACATCTTTACTGTTTCTTTTAGCGTTAAGAAGATGAAATATACCGAAAGGAAAAAGCTTTCCCTTGGCCTTTTGAAGTGCTTCCGAAAATGAAGGCATAACAATAGCAAAAGCAATTAG
>JBGTEN010000040.1:0-20760 GCA_041747755.1 Arenibacter sp.
GGCTAATACAGCGGCTTCAATTTCTTCCACTTTCATATCCATAGGCAGTTCCAATGTAAAGCGCATTTTTCCGTTAAAAGAAATGGGATAAGCTTTACTGCTTTCCACCAAAAACTGAGCATCAAATGTTGGAAAAGGTGCGGTGGCAATAGAACCGGTGTGACCCAATTTCTCCCATAATTCTTCTGCAATGTGCGGCGCATAGGGCGAAATCAAGATTGCCAAGGGTTCTAAAATTTCCCGACGATTACATTTTAAAGCGGTAAGTTCGTTAACGCAAATCATAAACGTGGAAACCGAGGTATTGAAGGAAAAATTCTCAATATCTTCTTCTACTTTTTTTATGGTTTTGTGAAGGGTTCGTAAAGCCTCCCCCAGCCCCTCCGAAGGATTGGACTCTGCCACGTAAAATGTATTTTCCGGACCGGAATGGTATAAACGCCATAATTTTTTGAGGAACCCGTGAACACCGGTAATCCCCGCCGTATTCCACGGTTTGGATTGCTCTAAAGGCCCTAGAAACATCTCATACAAGCGTAAACTGTCTGCCCCGTATTGCTCACAAATGGCATCCGGGCTTACGACATTGTATTTGGATTTGGACATTTTTTCGACTTCGCGATATGTTTTATTATTATCAAAACTAGCAAATCGATATTCCTTACCATATGAACTATTTATAAATGCCTTTATATCCAGCTCATCTGATGAATTTACAAATTCTACTGGAACACGAACGGATAGATGCATATTACTGTCATCGTAATTGTCAATGATAATATTTTTAATTTCCTTGTTTTTATCTCTATCCTCTAAAAGAATATTCTCAATTTGAATCCGGGTAATTCGCTCTATTTCTTCTTTATCCTTTTTACGCACATTATTGTCGTCTGTAACAATTATAGCCTGAAATTTTTTTTCTTCAAATCCTGAATTAAATTCTATAACTGTGCTAACATCTATAATTTGTTTTAGCATAAAGGCACTAGTCCCAGTAATCATCCCCTGATTGATCAGCTTTTTAGCAAATTCATCTTTTGGCACCAAGCCTTTATCAAACATAAATTTTTGCCAAAAACGGCTGTAGAGCAAATGCCCGGTGGCGTGCTCGCTTCCACCAATATAAAGGTCCACATCTTGCCAATAGGCCATCGCTTCCTTTGAGAAGATTTCCTCCTCATTATGCGGATCCATATAGCGGTTAAAATATTGGGAGCTGCCTGCCCATCCGGGCATGGTGTTCAATTCTAACGGATAGACCCCCTCTCGGTCTCCCCCCAAGGGTGAGGGGTTTTCATTGCTAACTACTTTATTTTGTTTGGTATCCCAAGACCAAATGGTAGCATTTCCTAAAGGAGGTTCCCCTGTTTCTGTAGGGAGGTATTTCTCTACTTCGGGGAGTTCTATAGGTAGAAACTTTGGGTCAATCATTTGCGGCATCCCGTCCCGGTAATAGACCGGAAAAGGTTCGCCCCAATAGCGTTGGCGACTAAAAACCGCATCCCGCAATCGGTAATTGACCTTACCTTTTCCTTGTCCTAAATCCTCTAATGCCGAGATTGCTCTTTTAACTGCGTCCTTAAATTTCAATCCGTCTAAAAAATCGGAATTCGCAATAATGGTCTTCTCCTTATCTGAAAACGCCTCCTCAGAAATGTCTATACCCTCAAAAATATTTGGAATCGGAATATTAAAATGTTTGGCAAAATCATAATCGCGCTGATCGCCGCAAGGAACGGACATTACCGCGCCTGTGCCATACCCTGCCAAGACATAGTCGCCAATCCAAACGGGAATAGGCTCTAGCGTAAACGGGTGTTCAACATACGCTCCTGTAAAAGCGCCGGTAATGGTTTTAACATCGGCCATACGATCCCGTTCCGAGCGTTTTGCCGTAGCCTCAATATAGGCCTCCACTTCCGCTTTTTGTTTCGGGGTTGAAATCTCCGGCACCAATTCATGCTCCGGTGCCAACACCATAAAACTAACACCGAAGATGGTGTCGGGACGGGTGGTGAAGACAGAAATCCCTTTGATTTGGTTGACCTCCCCCCGACCCCCGCCCAAGGAGGGGGAGTTGGTTTTTAGGCTTAATTGTGCTTCTATCTCGGATAAAACTTTATCCAAATCATTCAGAACTTCTTCGTCTCTAAAACGTAATACCGTATATCCTTTCTTTTGCTCAAGTAAAAGTTGCCGTTCTGAATCATGATCCATTTGATATTGATGGATTTCTCCATCGACTTCAATAATCAATTCCTTTTCAAGGCAAACAAAATCCACTATATAGTCTGCAATTGGATGCTGTCTTCTAAATCGATGATCTAAATTCCGCTTTCGAAGTCCCTCCCAAAGAACTTTTTCTGCGGGGGTAGGATCCTTGCGCATCTCCTTTGCACGCTCCAAAAGCACTCCATATATTTTTGAATCACTGGTAATATATTTTGGGGCACCAGAATCCATTCCCCCTCCTTGGGAGGGGGTTAGGGGGAGGTCAGACTGCGAAGCTGAAATATTAACTTGTGTCCCCCCTCCTTGGGAGGGGGCTATGGGGAGGTCAGTTGGGGTGAGGACTTTAAAGGTAACCTCGGCTCCCTCCGATCTTCCAATCCAATTGGTTTGGGAATCTTTTAAGGGCTGCGGCCAATCTACTGTGACAAGTCCGTCTAATAATCGTTGGGCATAGGCAGTAATCCGCATACTCCATTGCGTCATCTTTTTTCGAATTACAGGATGACCCCCTCTTTCGGAAACACCATTGACAATTTCATCATTGGCCAAAACCGTTCCCAACGCGGGACACCAATTCACTTCAGTTTCTGCCAAATAAGTGAGTCGGTATTTTAAAAGAAGTTCCTGCCTTTCTTTATCGGAATACTTTTTCCAATCGGAAGCTGAAAATAAAGGAGTATCTTCATCGCAAACGGCGTTAACGTTCCCATTTCCTTCCTTTTCAAAAAGAGCTATTAAATCCGCTATGTCTTCTGCCTTATCCGTTGCCTTATTATACCAGGAATTGAACAATTGAATAAAAATCCACTGCGTCCCTTTGTAATATTTGGGATCTGAAGTGCGTACTTCCCGACTCCAATCAAAAGAAAAACCGATTTTGTCGAGCTGTTGTCTGTATCTATTGATGTTTGTTTCAGTGGTCAATGCCGGATGTTGTCCGGTTTGAATGGCATATTGTTCAGCGGGCAATCCAAAGGAATCATACCCCATAGGATGGAGCACATTAAATCCTTTATGGCGTTTGTAGCGGGCATAAATATCACTCGCAATATACCCCAGCGGATGCCCTACATGTAATCCTGCACCGGAAGGGTAGGGAAACATATCCAGCACATAGAATTTTTTTTTGTCGGACCTATTTTCTGCCTTAAACGTTTGATTTTTTGCCCAATATTCCTGCCATTTGGCCTCAATTTCACTGAAATTGTAATTCATTATAATCCGTTGATTTGTAATTGCCGCAAAAATAGGCTTAATCCCTGAAAAGGGAAAAGATTATATGAAGTTCCAAGCAAATACACCGCACCTAATCCATAAAGATGCACCTTTCATCAACATGTTGAATCCCAATTGAAATAGAATATTATCTTTAGCTCCCAAGATGAACAAACTAGTTTCCTTTTTGATAGTACTAACTCTTTGCATCTGTTGCCCCTATTTACAGGCGCAATTGGGATTTTGCAACGGTAATTCGGGCGACCCCATTTTTACCGAAGATTTTGGGAGTGGGATTACTGCGGGTCCAGCATTACCTCCTGGAACGACTTCCTATTCCTTTGTCACGGGAACTCCTGCTGACGGAAGTTATACCATTTCAAGTTCAACCGCTTACTTTGATTGGCATGACACCCCGGACCGTACGCCCAATGATGTTAATGGGAAAAGTTTTATTGTAAATGCAGATTTTACCCCTGGAGAATTTTTTAGAAGAACAGTAGACGGACTATGTGAAAATACCTCCTACGAATTTTCATCCTGGCTTATTAATTTATTACCAATAAGTGGATGTGAAGGTATAGGAATCCCCATCAATGTAAAGTTTCAAATTTGGGACAATACAGATACAAACCTTCTTGCCAATGGGGATACGGGACCTATTCAGGGTACGGCTTCCCCGCAGTGGCGTCAATACGGATTAGTCTTTCAAACATTGCCCGGACAGACTTCCGTAATCCTAAAAATGCTTAATAATGGCCAAGGAGGCTGTGGTAATGATTTGGCTATTGACGATATTGTATTTAAATCCTGCGGGGATTTTATTGATATTACGGATACCCAAAATAACACTAATTTACTCCTCTGTGAAGATGATGGTCCGGTTACCACTACACTTAATGCCAACCCGGATTTTTCTATCTACAGCACCCACGCATACCAATGGCAACAAAGCCCGGATGGCATCAATTGGGTGGATATTCCCGGTGGAACTAATAGTACTCTTGATGTTGTCAATTTGAATACGAGTCGGTTTTACAGAACTAAAGTAGCCGAAGATGCCATTAACCTCTCCAATCCATTATGCATAGCGATTTCAGAAGTTTTTGATGTTATTTTTATCCCTATCCCGGATGCACCTCAAACTCCGATATCCAATATATCTTTATGTCCGAATGAGAATCAAAGAATTTCAGTAACAGTGCCTACCGGTGTAAACGTAAATTGGTATGATGGGGAAATTGGAGGCAACCTACTCTTAGAGAATAGTATCTCCTTTGAGCCGCTTATCTCGGGCACCTACTATGCAGAGGCTTTTACTACAGCTGCTCAATGTAGTTCCTATACACGGACGGCTATAAATGTATCCTTTTATTCAGTGCCGGAACTTAGTGATGAAAATCTCACTTTTTGTGAGGGAACCTCCCAACCTTTGAGTGTAGAAGCAGACAACATGATGTATCAATGGAATACCGGCGAAACCACTCAAGAAATTAATGTCACCACTCCCGGATTATATAGTGCAATAGTTACTACACCGGATGGCTGCCAACAAACCAAAATGATAACTCTGGAACAAATAGATCTCCCGGTTATTGATCGCATTTGGTCAGAAGAATACACCATAACCCTCACTACTGAAAATAGCGGCAATTTTGATTATTCTTTAGATGGTACAAACTTTACAGACAGTCCTGTCTTTGAAAACACTCCGGGTGGACGTTACACTATTTTTGTCAGAGAAAGAGGAGGATGTGGGATTGTTACAAAGGAATTTATTCATCTGGTAATTCCTAAATTTTTCACCCCCAACGGGGATTATAGTAATGATGTTTTTCAGGCAGAAGGTTTTGAGTTTTTAGACGCTTATGAAATTCGCATTTATTCACGCTATGGTCAATTACTTTTATTGACAAAGAATGAGCCAATGAGCTGGGATGGTACCTACAACGGTAATCCATTACCGTCTTCAGATTATTGGTACAGTATTATAATGGATGACGTTGAATTAAAAGGACATTTTGCACTTAAACGATAACTGCATCTAAACAATAAGAATCCGAAACAAACAGGCTTGGGTTTGTTTTTCAATTTACTTTACTATTTTTACATATTCATTTTCCACTATGGGTAAATCATTTGAAAATTATCAAAAAAGAAAATTGATATCTTCTTATTTTTCTGTTGTATTGAGTATTGGGTTAGTGCTTTTTCTTTTAGGTATTCTTGGGCTTTTGGTATTAAATACTAAAAAACTCGCGGACCACTTTAAAGAACAGATTTCTATTTCTGTATTTTTAAAAGATACGGCAAAACAGGTTGAAATAGATCAACTGCAAAAAACCCTTTCGTTGGCAGAGTATGCCAAGTCGGCCACGTATATTTCTAAAGAAGAAGCAGCGGAGCAACACAGCGAGGAAATTGGCGAAAATTTTCTCGATTTCTTAGGTTATAATCCACTTAAGAACTCAATAGATGTAAAACTAAAGGCCGATTTTGTTTCTACGGAACAAATAGAGGAGATTGCTTCCGAACTTTCGTCCAAGGCCTATGTACAAGAGGTGAATTATGATAAACCACTAATAGCTTTACTAAATGAAAATGTAAAAAAAATTAGTTTTTGGATCCTGGTGGCAAGCGGAATTTTTACATTTATTGCTGTGCTTCTTATCAATAGTAGTATCCGACTATCTATTTATTCCAAACGTTTTATCATTAAAACCATGCAAATGGTTGGTGCTACCAAAATGTTTATTCGTTTACCATTTATTATTACTAACATAAAATTAGGAATTTTGGGAGCCGTTATTGCGATGGTGGCACTGAGTATAGTGGCCTATTATCTGAACATTAACTTCCCGGAGCTTAGTCTTTTACAAGACCCTACAGTGGTAGTACTACTATTTATAGGGGTATTTGTTTTAGGAGTACTTATCTCCCTTATCAGTACCTATTTTGCGACACAACGTTTTTTAAATTTAAGGACAGACGATTTATATTACTAAATTTGCAAGATGAAACGCCCATGATAAAAGTTTGTTAGAACACGCAAGGGTATGATTATGGATGTTCCATATGACCAATAAAAAACAAATGAAAGTCCGCATATGAAAAAGAATAGGAATAATCCAAATTCGGGAACAAAGCCGGAGTTTATCTTCCAGAAAAAGAATTATCAATTTATGTTTTTGGGGCTGGCCTTTATAGTTCTTGGATTTATTCTCATGAGTGGCGGGGGCAGTGATGATCCCAATGTATTTAGTGAGGATATTTATAAATTTAGAAGAATTAGACTGGCTCCTACTCTTGTCCTTATAGGTCTTGGAATAGAAATTTATGCCATATTGTTGAATCCCCACAAGAAGAAAGACTAAGTTTTGGACATATTTCAAGCCATTATCCTTGCGATTATAGAAGGTATTACCGAGTTTTTACCTGTCTCATCCACCGGACACATGATTATCGCCTCATCCTTTTTTGGCATAGCGCAAGAAGATTTTACCAAACTCTTTACCATTGTCATACAATTGGGAACAATTCTCTCAGTGGTGGTGCTTTATTTTAAGCGATTTTTTCAAAGTGTTGATTTTTATTTTAAGTTGCTCGTTGCCTTTATTCCTGCAGTGGTCTTAGGACTATTATTGAGTGACTGGATAGATGGATTATTGGAAAATCCTATTACCGTAGCTGTCTCGCTAGTAATTGGCGGTTTTATTCTTTTAAAGGTAGATGACTGGTTTGGAGATTCAGAAAATACAGAAATTTCGTATTCCACGGCATTGAAAATTGGTTTTTTCCAATGTTTGGCAATGATACCGGGAGTTTCCAGAAGTGGCGCCAGTATTGTGGGCGGAATGTCGCAAAAACTTTCCAGAACAGCCGCGGCGGAATTTTCTTTTTTTCTTGCCGTTCCTACCATGCTTGGTGCAACATTAAAGAAAAGTTATGATTATTACAAGGCTGGATTTACTTTGAGCAGTGAACAAGTAAATTTGCTAATCATTGGTAATGTTGTGGGCTTTTTGGTAGCATTGCTAGCCATAAAAACGTTTATAGACTATTTGAGTAAAAACGGTTTTAAAGTGTTTGGATACTACAGAATCATAGTAGGAACAGCACTTTTACTAATCCACTTTTTTGTTAGGCCGTTAACCATTCTCTAATGACTTCAGAAGAATTTTTAGAGGGAAGGCTATTATTGATTGATAAGCCTTTGGGCTGGACCTCTTTTCAAGCAGTAAATGCCATAAAATGGACTTTAAAAAGAAAATTCAATCTAAAAAAAATAAAAATAGGACATGCAGGTACTTTGGATCCATTGGCTACAGGTCTTTTACTAATCTGTACGGGAAAGTATACCAAACGAATTGAAGAGTTACAAGGCCAAGAAAAGGAATATACCGGTACCATAACTCTTGGTGCAACCACTCCTTCCTATGATTTAGAAACAGCAGTAGATAAAACTTTTCCAACAGAACATATTACTAAAGAACTTATTCTAAGCACAGCTTTAAATTTTATAGGAGAGCAACAACAAATTCCTCCTGTTTTTTCTGCCCTAAAAAAAGATGGTAAACGTCTTTATGAATATGCTCGTGATGGTGAAACTGTAGAGATTAAACCAAGAACTATAACCATTTCGTCCTTCGAAATTACCTCGGTTAACCTTCCAAAAATTGATTTTAGACTTGTATGCAGTAAAGGTACATATGTTAGGTCTTTGGCTCATGATTTTGGCAATGTGCTGCAATCCGGAGCCCACTTATCCAATCTTAGAAGAACCAAAATAGGCGAGCATAACGTAAATAATGCAGTTGCCCCGGAGCATTTTAGGGAGAATATGCTTTCTTAAGGCGATTTAAAATCATAAAAGAGAGACTTATATTCTTCCTTTTCAACAGATTATTAAAATAATTCTGAAAAAAAAAGGTTATAGCACTATGAATTTAAACAAAAGTCAATTATCGTTTTTGATAACTTTCTTTTCCATGTCTTTGATGGTTCTAGGTTTATATAACATTCATTTAGGGCAGCAGGAAGAGGAAGAGTATGTCATTGAAATGGACTTGCTAAGTGATGAAGAATTAGAGAAAATTCTGGAAGAGGAAAAGGTTTTGGAAGAAATGGCCAAAGCAGATCCTATTAAAAGTCATTTAGCTTTTAACGAAACTGCTAAACCAACTTTAGGTAATCCGGAACCCTTAAAAACGCTGGAGGAAATCTTAGCTGAAAGAGAAGCAAATGCCCAGAGCGATGATTCCGGAAATGCGGAAGATTCGGACTCCGATTATGTTGCCAATCTTAAAGAACTGGCAAAGAAAAGAGAAGAGAATAAAAAGCTTTTGGGAGAAAAAGAAGCTAAAAAAGAGGAATTCACCAATAATTACGCGAAAAGAAATACTTCGGTTTCCTACTCGCTCTTAGAGAGAAATCACTACAGTTTACCAATTCCAATTTACACGTGTATTGAAGGTGGTAGGGTTGTTATTAATATAAAGGTAGATGGTCTGGGGCATGTATTAGAAGCAAAGGTAAATGAGAAAAGTTCTAGTACTTTAAATGGTTGTCTTGTAGATCGTGCTATTGAATACGCCTTAAAATCCAGATTCAATTCATCTAATAAACCCACCCAAATGGGAACTATTACCTACCTATTTCAAAGTAAATAATTCCTGTTCTTCTCGGATATTCTACCCCACTTTGTCCTTTTATCTATTTTATTAAACCGTTCCAAGAAACTTATTCAAATAGCGTTCTATTTTGAATATCTTTAGACCAGACAACACAATATGGAAAAGCATAGATGCGGCTGGTGCAAAGGTGATTCTTTGTATGAAGCATACCATGATACTGAATGGGGTGTTCCCGTATGGGATGATAACACCCTTTTCGAGTTTCTTATTTTAGAAACTTTTCAAGCTGGTCTTAGCTGGATAACTATTCTTCGCAAACGCGAAAATTTCCGAAATGCGTTTGATTCTTTTGACTACCGAAAAATTGCCGGTTATGATGATTCCAAAATTGAAGCTTTATTGCTAAATGAAGGAATTATCAGAAATAAACTTAAAGTACGCGCCACAGTTACAAACGCCATAGCATTTATGAAAGTGCAGAAGGAATTTGGGTCCTTTAGCAAATATATTTGGGGATTTGTGGACGGAAAACCTATTAAAAAAGCTTTAAAAAATTATAAAGAATCTCCCGCAAATACCCCCATATCTGATAGTATAAGTAAGGATTTAAAAAAACGCGGTTTTAAGTTTGTAGGCACTACAGTGATTTACGCCCACATGCAGGCAACCGGAATGGTTAATGATCATGAAATAAATTGTTTTAGATATGAAGAAGTATAAGCTATTACTAGTTATTATAGTATTGAGCGCAACCGGTTTTTCTCAAACAAAGGTAGAGCGCGAGCACCGAATTCGGAAGTGTCAATTTCCTGCTTTTGATTTGGCATCAATAACTTCCAACACAAAACAGCATCGGTTTTACAAAGAAGTCGATAGTACCTCTACCAACTATATTGTAAAATTTAAGAAAGATAAGTTGTACTATCAAATAGCAATGGATAGTACCGCTCAAATTGAAAATCTTGGCTTTAAGGTTACCAAAATTGACATTCCTGAAGAGGTTTTTACCAACATGAATGCACATTTGGACAGCTCTTTTGAAAAGGTAACAATTTTAAAAATCATACAACAATATCCGGTATCGGGTACGGATGATTTTGATAAAACAGTGAGTAACGCCATGCAAAATTTAATAGTCCCTGATACACTTTATGAGTTAGTCGTTACCGGTAAAAAAGATGGACAAAAAACTGTTTATAAGAGTATATTTGATGCAACGGGTAATTTGGTACAATTAGCAGAAGCTTTACCTGTAAATTATGATCACGTGCTCTACTAAGTAATTCCCGCGAAAACTATGTATTGATAGTTTGTAATCCTGTTACCAGAATTTACTATCATTTGTTAAATATGTTTCTAAAGAATTTACAGTTTAATGGGGTTAATCCCTAAACTTTTAAATAATTTAGCTTTGGCATACAAGAATTTATTCTCAATGCCAATTTCCTTTAGTTTTGCATTGATAAGACTGCTTTCGCGCGAATTTACTAAAAAAAGAGAACTTTCACCAAAACTAAATTTACGTTCTTCTGCTACCAATAGCGAATTAAAATTGTTTACAATGTCTTCAATTAACACGTTTTGTCTTTCAAAAGAATCCAATTCGTTGTAAATAGCAAGTACTTCGTTTCTAATTTCTACCTGAGTATTGTCAAATTCAAATTGGCTATCACTTAATTTAAAGTTGGCCAACCTCAGATCTCCCCGCTCTTTTCGCAAAAACAGAGGAAAAACAAATGTAAGACCTCCTTTATACGCTGCCGTGTTTAATGAATTAATAAGCTCTGGAGCTTCCGTTAAAAAATTGTACTCTAAATCTATTTTCGGAAGTAATTTATTTGCTTTTAGATTTCTTTCTACCTGAAGCCCATCAATCTTAAAGCCTAAAGATTTAATTTTAGGATGTGCTTGCAAAGCAAAACTATCCAATGGTATTCCTGAAATTTCTAGCGCCTCATCAATGCCAAATTTAACTTCTAAATCCGGAGCTAAATTTTCCTGAAGCTCTACAGGAATATTATCCCCTAACCATAAAAAATTAGAAAGTGAAAGTCTCTTATTATTCAACTCTACCAGGGCTTGCTCTAAATTTAAGGCTCTATCCTGAGTAGCTATTTTTGCTTCCACGGTATCTATGGCCGCAATCTCGCCTTGTAACACACTACTTTTTAAGCCATTAAGTCTAAAGTTAGCATTTTCTAAAAAAGTAGCATAGACCTGCTGCTCTCTATAAGCCTTAAGCCAATCAAAATAGGTTATAGCGGCAGAATATAAAATTTGGTTAACCAATAAATCCCTATCTGCTTTGCTCTGTTCCAAAAAGAATTTTGCCATCTTTAATGTTGCCATTCTTTCATTTATCCAAAATCCTTGACCCAAAGCCATTATGACTCCAGCACTATAGAGCCCATCGTCAGGAAGAATTTCAGGAGAACTAAGAAACTCTCCCTGATTTCGTTCATAATTTCCTTTAAATTCTAGTCCGTACCAAGTTGGAATTTTAAAAGAGGCATTCAAACGATCATAATACTCTGTTGATTTAAACTCCTTTCTGTCATAATCTATTTCTACTTTAGGATCAAAACCACCTCTTGATCTCAGTAAATTCGCCTCTCCGATTCGAAGTGTAAGGTTGGCTTGCTTTACTATGGGGTGGTTTTTCTTTACTTGACCTAAAAATTCATCAAAAGTTAATGTTATGGTATCCTGTGCAAAAGCCAGACCATAAGAAAAAAACCCAATAAGCAAACTAAGGGCTATTCTCATTTTAATTTTGATTTTTAGATTGCTTATCCATACCATTTGGCTGATAATAATCCGGAGGGAACCCATTTATTTGTCGCCAAAGCTCAAACCAAATGGGAACATCATTTAATAGAGCCATTGTATGGACACCGGAACCGGCTCTAATTTCTTGGGGCCATGGATTATCTTCCGGGTCGGGTGCCAATAACACCCTATATTTACCGTTGTCACTAATAAATCGCTCTACCGCAACCACTTTAGCACCATAAGTCCCAAAAGATGCATTTGGCCATCCACTAAAGACAATAGCGGGCCAGCCGTCAAACAACACACGAACCTTTTCCCCGGTATGAAGAAGGGGTAAATCTATGGGAGCAATATAAGTTTCTACAGCTATTTGGATATCAGAGGGCATAATTCCCACAAGTCTATCTCCTTCTTTAAAGGTTTCACCTATCCCGGATTGTAACGCTTTGTTGATAAAACCGCTTTGAGGGGCCAGAATATAATACATACCACTTCGCAACTCATAGTTGGCATATTCTGTTTCCAACTTTGTTACTTGGGCTTCCGAATCGTATTGATCAGATTGGGCAGTAAACATGTCGCTTTGTGCTTTGGAAATCTTATCAATATACTCAGCTTCAATACGCCCCAATTCCATCTGAGCATTCAAAATTTCATTTCTTGAAGCCAATAGTTTATTTTCCTGAGATATAATTTTAGCCTGATTTTCCTGAAGTTTCAATCGCTTTTCCTCCACATCTGTTACAGCTTTAAGTCCCTCCTCTTGTAATTTCAGTGTTCGTTCATATTGTCTCTCTCCAATGGTTAAATTAGTTTTAGCCGCCTCAAAATCGATACTGTCGCTTTGTACTTTAAGATAAGCTTGCAATAGCTTGTTTTTAGTCTGCTCCAATTTTAGCCGTTGTTCATTTCCCAGAGCCCCAATTTGGTTCTGAAGTGCCTTCACTTTACTTTCATAGGAGAGGACGGACATATTCTTTGCTCTTACTTGCATCCCCGTACGCTCAACTAATTTTGGATCAAAATATTCATTTTTAATCTCGGAAATATGCAGAATGGTATCTCCTTTTTTTACAAAATCTCCCTCCGTAACATACCATTTCTCTATTCTACCTGGTATCGGAGATTGTATGGTCTGTGGGCGTTGATCCGGTTTTAAGGTTGTGACGTAGCCATCTCCCCTAACATTTTGAGTCCACGGTAAGAACAAAATAAGTAGTACAAAGAGAGAAAAACCAAGTAAAAATCTATTAAATAGTCCAAAATGTCTCTTATGAAATACTTTTTTGTGCGACTCAAAATCAGAAAGGTCTACTTTCTTAGACAATTTATTTGCAGATATATTAAGCATAACTACTCTTTTTCTGTTATATCACTGACCAATTTGCCATTTTCTATTCTCAATGTTCTTTTGCACATTGAAAGCCATTTTAGATTGGTGCTAACTACCACTAAAGACCATGGATTGAATTTGTCTGTCAAAAATTTCATTATTTGCTCTGCCTCATCAGGATCCATCTGGTCTAAAGGATCCTTTAAAAGCAAAAGCTGTGGTCTTCTAACGATACTTCTGGCTAACATTATTTTCTTACTTACACTGGCAGGAATGTATTGTCCTCTTGGGTATAACTTGGTATGTATTCCCTTGGTTTGGGTCTTAATAAAATCATTCAACAGCGTTTTTTCCAAAACCCAATCAATATCTTCCGGAGGTATTGAAGGATCCCCAAAAGTAATATTCTCTAGAATAGTACCTTCAAAAGGTGTTTCTGTAGAAAAAACATGACCTATATTACTTCTGTAATAATTGAGATTAATACCGTCAATATCCCGGTTGTTCACATAAATATTGCCCTTAGTTGGGGCTAATATTCCACTTATTAATTGAAGCAGGGTAGTTTTTCCTGAATTACTTACACTTGGAATATAAATTCGTGACCCCTGCGGAATGGAAAAGGATATAGAATCCAGAATAGTTGTACTGGATTTTGATACTTGATAAGATACATCCTGTAGCTCAATACTAAAGGATTGCGTATTCCAATTTACCAATTCACCATCCTGAGGTTCCAGTTCCTTATCCACTACCTGTCCAAGTTTTTCAAGAGAAGTTAACAAATCATATATAGTTTCTAAACTTAAGATTAGCTTTTCTACCGAATTGATGACCAAAAGAATTATAATTTCAGCCGCCACAAACTGCCCTATATTCATTTGCTGGTTGAGTACCAGAATGCCTCCGATAAGCAATAGACCAGCAGAAACCAATACCTTAAAGCCAATCATTTGTAGAAATTGAATTACCAATATTCTAAAGTGGCTTTCTCGTGCATTTAAATAATCATGAACTAAGGCATCATTCTTTCTAAGGGCAAGATTAGTTTTTCCGGACATTTTAAATGCTAACAAAGACCTTGCTATTTCTTGTAACCAGTGAGCCACTTTATACTTATACTTAGATTCTACTAAGCTGGTTTCTAGTCCTTTGGCTATAGTGAATTTAAAAACAAAATAAACCAACAACACCAGTAGTAAGCCATAAATTATAAAAAAGGGATGATAAAGGGAGAGTAAAGCTAGTCCAAAAACTATTTGTAAGAATGCGGCAGGAATATCTAAAAGCAATTTGGATAGCCCTTTTTGTACAGTTAGGGTATCGAAAAACCGATTCGCCAGTTCAGGTGGGTATTCCTTATTGAACGCCTCTGTTTTAATTTTTGGAAATCTATAGGCAAATTCAAAAGAAGATCTGGTAAATATCTTCTGTTGAATATTTTCAATGATACGCATTTGCATTAATTGCAATACCCCTCCAAATGCAACTCCAAGTGTCACAAGAATTACCAATACTATCCATGAAGTACTCATTTGAGCGCCCTGAATAAGATTAATAATTGCCTGAATACCCAGTGGAAGGGAGAGGTTAACTAAACCAGCAAATATGGCATAATATAGTATTTGAAATATATCTCTCTTATCCAAACTCATTAAACCTACAAGGCGTTCCCAAGCTGTAAGGATTACTTTAGACATTGTACCGGTGATTTAAATTATTTAAAACTAATTCCGTTAAATATAAGGTAGGTAAGGTAGCCGATTTACAGTTGGTTAAGGACGGAAAATGATCCATTAAAAAATGTTGATGTAAACCACTCTCAATAACAGTACTACTAAGACTTAGCGCATTTTTATAGTCATGATCTACAGCTTGTATCATTTTGGCCAAACGGCTAACCAACCTTTTATAAATGGCAAAATAGCCTTCTTTATTCTCCGAATCTACTTCCTTGGTTAAATAGGATTTAGAAAATTCATTTATCATTATCGTGGTTAACATATCATGATTAATAAATGAAAAGTTTGAATCTTCTTTACTTGGCTTGGTGATTATCCCTATTGCTATTTTAAGTTTCTCTAAAGGTTGCTCAATACTATGGGTAGCAAAAACCAATTGATATTCCATCCACCCCCAATACCATGATGCCAAATACAATAGAAATTTATGTTTACTCTCAAAATACCTATAAATAGAACTCTCATTAGACCCTATTCGATCGCCTAGCTTTTTAAACGTAAACGCTTCAAAACCCAGATCGTAAATCATTTGAATACCATGCTGAAGTATGCGTCTCCCCAACTCTGAAGATTCGGGATCCTTTAAGAATAGTTTTTCGTTAATAACAATTTTAACGGATTGTTTTAGCTGTTCCACTATGGCTTGCTTTAAATTAAAACAAAGATAATCGCAATAATAATAGTAACACTATTATAGTATAATATTTTAACTATTAATTAAAGATAGTATAACTTTTACAATTAAAAAATGAAATGGCTCATAAAAAGCGAATCAAATAGGATAATTAATAGGATTTCCAGTTCTTACTTTGGAACTTTCAAAGGTTTAATCTGAAGAATCTTCCCTCAACAGCGTGATAAAGTGTTTTCTTGGGATTTCCTTTGCCCCTAGGCTTTCTAAATGCGAGGTATACATTTGGCAATCTATGAGCTTGTAGTTTTCCTTTGCCAAGTGCCGTGCCAGTTCTATAAAAGCTGCCTTTGAAGCATTGCTTACTTTACTAAACATACTTTCTCCACAAAAAACATGACCTAAGTCTATCCCGTAGAGTCCGCCTACTAAACTCCCTGCCACCCAAACTTCAAAAGATTTAGCATAGCCCAGTTTATGAAGGCGCAAATATGCCTCCTTCATATCTTTCGTAATCCAGGTGCTCACATAACCTGATCTTTCAATGGTTGCGCATTGATTAATTACTTCCTCAAAACAGGTGTTTTGGGTGTAGGTAAATTTATTGCTTTGGAGCACCTTTTTCATGCTCCTGGAAATTTTGATCTCAGCCGGAAATAAGACCATTCTCTGCTCCGGACTCCACCAAAGAATGCTGTATCCTTCGGAGAACCACGGAAATATTCCATTTTTATATGCAAGCATTAATCGCTCAGATGATAAATCTCCACCAACCGCCAATAAGCCATATGGGTTGGCGGTTTCAACCGGTGGAAACTCTATTTCAGATGTAAGGAAATGAATAGAATTAGTGTTTTCCATTGGTACGTATTGGATTCTCTAAATACAATTAATCCTCCAAATCAAAACACAAAAATTGCCTCTGTAATAAATACTACAATTACCTGCTTAAAAGGGTAAATCATCATGATCTTCTTCATTCAAATCATCCGCAGGTTCAAAAGCGTCCATTGGTGGCACAGGAGGAATATTACCACTTGCTTGCTCTGTCTGAAGCGACTCTACACGCCATCCTTGAATAGAATTAAAATATTTGGTTTCCCCTTGTGGGTTAACCCATTCCCTACCTCTGAGGTTAATACTAATTTTCACATCCTGTCCTACTTTAAAATTGTTTAAAAGATCACATTTGTCTTGAACAAATTCTACCATGATGTGCTGTGGATACTGCTCTTCTGTGGTCACAACCACTTCCCTTTTTCTAAAACCATTAGTTCCAAAAGTTTGAGTATCCCCAATCATTTTTACTTTTCCTTGTACTTCCATTTTCTTTTAATTTGATAATAACACTTTCCATGCGGAAAGTACATCTTTTTTATGTAAATATTCTTGTGCTTTTAGATGTAATTTTACCGTATCCTCCGCACTTAGTAAAGCTCTTAATCCCAAATTGTGTGATATAAAATCGGCTACCTCTTCCGGATCGGGCAGTGCCTCTACATTCCCTAACATACCCAGATCATTACCTGTTAAAACGGGGCTTAATCGGATTCTTTCCGGAATCCGATCAATTCCAATTCCAAGAACAGACAGGGGTTTCGGCACCTCAAATAAGCCTTCTTTTGCTCTTGAATACCAATTACCTCCCATACGTGCGACCAAATCAATTTTATTTTGATCTATAATGCCTTTTTCCCCGAAAACAGCTTTATTTATATGAATTTTTAATACCTCAGAAAAAACAAGATTTCCGGCACCACCTTCTATCCCTAATGGCTCAACTTTAATTACTTTACATTCATACTGCACCGGAGATTCAGCGACCCGAAAAGGTTTCACCAAATCCGATTTTAACATGGTGAGTCCCGCTTTTACAAACTCATTCTCTCCTTCATTATACTCTGTACTCGCTAAAGAGGTTTGCTGTACAATTTCATAATTCACAACGTTGATAACCACTTCTTTTGTGTGTAATACATTGTCCAGTGTATGTTTGGTCGTATTATCTCTTACCCTTCTCGCCGGAGAGAAAATTAGTATGGGCGGATTGGAACTAAAAACGTTAAAAAAACTAAATGGAGATAAATTAGGCCTTCCCTTGTTGTCTATAGTGCTGGCCAGAGCAATTGGTCGCGGACCAACAGAACCTAGCAAATAACCGTGTAATTCGCTAGTAGAAACCTCTGCAGGTAGTATTGAAAACATTTCCGCCATAGTGCTTACAAAGGTACATAAATTGTGTTCCAATTGAAACCTTCGCAAAGAGCTTAACAGAATAACCTAGCAGATTTTGCGTTATCTTTATGCTTTATTAATTTGTTTGGATGCCATTTAATCCTAAAAAGAAAACAGCTTATATTTTTCTGTTGGTATCGGCCTTCTTTATAGTAAGCCTTATTCTTTGGAACACTAATAGTTTCTTTAAAAAATTTAAGGAAGAAGAGCGTTACAAAATGGAAATCTGGGCCACGGCGCAGTCCGAATTTTTGTCCTCTTCTGAAGATGCAGATTTGGGCAATCTGCATGTAAAAATCTTTCAGAACAACACATCTACCCCAATGATACTGGTTAATAAAAACGGTTCCGTACGGGTAAACAATATGCCTAAAGAAGTATCACAAGACAAGGTTCTTCTTCAAGAAAAAATTAAAAAATTCCAATCAGAAAATAAACCAATATCCATAGACGATGCCGGGGAGCATCTGGCAACCTTGTATTACGGAAATTCTGAAGTTTTAAATAAATTAAAATACTATCCTATAGCCCTACTACTTATAATTTTTCTGTTCGGAACCGTAATTTTCTTTTTCTTTAAAACGAATAAGGCGTCCGAGCAAAACAAACTCTGGGCGGGTATGGCTAAAGAAACAGCACACCAGATAGGCACTCCTTTATCTTCGCTTTTAGGGTGGAATGAATTATTGAAAGCGGAAAATATTGGTCCGGAAATCACAAATGAAATAGAAAAAGATATTTCGCGACTTCAAACCATTACGGATAGATTTTCAAAAATTGGTTCCTTGCCTCTATTAGATGAGCATGATATTGTTGAAGAAACCAAAAATGCGTATGAGTATTTGAAATTAAGGAGTTCTAAGTTAATACAATTCTCATTTCATTCTAAAGTAGAACATTTAGCTGTGCTTCTAAATCAGTCTCTATACCACTGGACTATAGAAAATTTAGTTAAAAATGGTATAGATGCCATGCGGGGAAAGGGCAGTATTCGTATTGAAATTATACCGGAGGCTGGCCGCGTAAATATTCTTGTGATAGACACCGGTCACGGAATTTTAAAGAAAGATTTTCAAACCATTTTTACGCCCGGCTTTACTTCAAAGAAAAGAGGATGGGGCCTGGGTCTTTCTTTAGTAAAACGTATTGTGGAGGAATACCATAACGGTAAAGTAAGGGTTCTCTCCTCGAGTAAGGAAGGTACCATTATGCAGATTTCGTTAAAAGTAAATACTTAGTTATGCCAAGAGAGAAGTTTATTGTCATTAAAGATGCAGATTTAACCAATAATTGTCCCGAGTGCTATAATCAGGAGATAAAACTCACCTTTTATCAAAAACATCGCTATGGTAGGTTTTCGCACCGGGCCACAAGTGAGGTAACTCATGAGCTAAAATGCAAGACTTGTAATTCCATTCTGTATCCGGTAAATTGGACAGCCGATATTGAGCGTGTTTTTGACTACTATCAGAAAACGGTTATCCCGGAAAAGACTTCTTTAAAATTTACTCCTTTATTCTATGTGGTAATTATATTAAGTATTGCTCTTGTTGCCGCTTTGGTCTACTTTCTTCTACAAGAAGCTATTCAATTTTAGACCGTATTCGTTCCGCAAGCGCAGTAAATTCCTCCGGACTAAGTTTTATTTTATGCTGAAAAGTAGCATCTTTCATTTCATTCAATGGGATAAGATGTACATGCACATGGGGCACCTCCAGACCAATTATTGTTAACCCAACACGTTTGCATTCTACTGCTTTTTCTAATGCCTTTCCCACTTTTCTTGAGAATGCCATAAGTCCCAAATAGGTAGCTTCATCCAAATCAAAAACCTTATTCACTTGCTTTTTGGGAATACAAAGTGTATGTCCTTTGGCGTTGGGATTGATATCTAAAAAAGCAAAAAAAAGGTCATCTTCAATAATTTTGTATGAAGGAATTTCTCCATTGATGATTTTTGTGAAGATGCTCGCCATAGTAAGTTTTTAGATTAGTTATAAAAAAAATCCCATCAAAAACTTGATGGGAATAAATATAAAGATTAATCTGTTTCTTATCTAGTAATCTCTAAAATATCAAACTTTAAGGTACCATTAGGAACAGTAATTTCTGCAGTCTCACCTACTTTTTTTCCAAGCAGTCCCTTACCAATAGGAGAACTGACCGATATTTTTCCGGTTTTTAAATCGGCTTCACTTTCGGCTACCAGCGTATACTTCATTACCATCCCATTGCTTTGATTCTTCAATTTTACGGTTGATAATACCAAAACCTTAGACATATCCAGTTGAGATTCATCTATAAGTCGAGCTGTGGACACCACTTCCTCCAATTTGGCTATTTTAAGTTCTAAAAGGCCCTGTGCTTCTTTTGCTGCATCATATTCTGCATTTTCAGACAAATCTCCCTTATCCCTTGCCTCTGCAATAGCCTGTGAAGCCTTAGGCCGTTCAACATCTCTGAGTTGGTTTAGCTCCTCCCTAAGTTTTTTCAACCCCTCTGCGGTGTAATACGATACGTTACTCATAGCCCCTGTGTTTAATAAATAGGAAAATCCTCTTTTTTATAGAGGATTTAAGACAAATATACATTTTTTTTGTTCAATTTTGTTCAAGTTTTCATAAAACCACTGCGCAACATGCGATGTATATCGGGCTTTTTCTTACTCTGCACCTTACTCTGTTGCAGTACTGACAGAACCAACAGAAACCCCTATTTACAGGAAATTCGTTTCAGAATAGATTTAAATTTAAATCTTCCATTATACAGCCCGCTCACCAATACCGGAAACGCCGTTTATGCCAATACTAATGTTAATGGTTCAAAAGGAATATTTGTCATGAATGTAGGTTTTAACCAGTACAGAGCCTTTGAAGCCGGTTGCCCAAACCATGCCCCAAGTAGTTGTTCTACATTAACTCTGGACGGACAAAAAGGAGTATGCCCTTGTGAAGGTTATGAGTACAG
>JBGTEN010000041.1:0-12119 GCA_041747755.1 Arenibacter sp.
TTGAAATGCTTCCAAATGGTAACATATTAGCCATTGTTTGGGAGAAAAAAGCTGTAGACCTTGCTGAACTGGCAGGTTCCAGTTTAGGGGTTTCACTTTTTCCGGAGGTAATTATAGAAATTAATCCACAAACCAATGAAATTGTATGGGAGTGGCATTCCTGGGATCATCTTATTCAAGATTACGATGACACAAAGGAAAACTTTGGAGTAATTGAACAAAATCCACAGCTCATTAACCTTAACTATGTCCAAAATGCAAGTGGAAATATCATGCATGCTAACGGTATTTCTTACGATGAGACCAATGATTTAATTTATTTGAGTGTAAATTTCTTTAGTGAAGTATGGGTAATTGATCACAGTACATCAACAGAAGAGGCTGCCACCAATATCGGTGGAAATTACAGCAAAGGAGGAGACCTTGTCTACCGATTTGGAAATCCAACAGCTTATAACAACGAGGTGGGCTCCAGATTATTCTACAATAATCATTACCCTAACCTTTTAAATGGTGTGGATACAGGTAAAATATTGGTTTTCAGCAATGGTAATGGATTTAATCAATCTACCGTATATGAATTGCAATTACCGGCTAATTTATCGCTCTCTCCGGAAACAAACAACGAGCCGGAAGTAGTTTGGAGTTTTACAGACCCCAATCTGTATTCCGACAAAGTTTCAGGAGCGGTACGGCTACCCAACGGAAACACACTAATTACAGAAGGCGATTATGGTATTTGGGAAGTTACGACCACAGGCGAAGTAGTATGGAAATTTAATGCTCAGGGGTTCTTTTGGCGCGCATACAGCTTTGAGAAAGATGCCCCAGCGATTTTAGCATTGGATTTAGATATTCCTTAAAATTTTATTCCAAAATTATTTTCCGGATGGGGTTGTCACTAATATTGTTCTACCTTTGATCTTATGGAAAATAGCACCCAAATATATGGTATCCGAGCGGTAGTGGAGGCCATTAATGCCGATAAGCCGGTTGATAAAGTTTTTATCCAAAAAGGCCTTAAAGGAGAATTGTCTAAAGAGCTGGAAACCTTAATCCGAAAAAAAGGAATCAACGCTTCTTCTGTTTCTAAATAATAACTTGACCGCTTGACCATTAAGTGGACAATTGCAAATATTTCGTCTCGTGCGAAAAACAACTAACAAAAATCGTAACTTTACATTACTAAAAGCAACTATTATGGATTTGCAAGCAGATTTAAAATGGATACATCAAGAATTGGACACTGTAAAAGACCCTTTACTTATTGAAGCCATTAAAAATATGCTGAAATACAGAAAAAAAGTGTCTTTGGAACGTATCAGTATTGAACAGTATAACAAAGAAATCAACGAATCTGTTGCTCAAATTGAAAAGGGAGAATTTTACACACACCAAGAAGTAGGGGAACGTATTAAGCAATGGTCAAAACAATAATTTGGACGCATCAAGCCGATGAAGGCTTAAACCAAGCGTTTCTGGATTTATTGGAACAATCGGTGTCAATTGAAACCGCAGCAGGAATTGTCAAGGAAATATACGAATCAACTTCCATCTTGGCTACAAATCCAGAAATTTATAAACTGGACTCACTTAAGCAAAACAACAAAGGAAATATTCGGGCTTATGAGAAACACACTTACAGAATATCATACTTAATAGATAAAGAAATCGTATATATTATACGTGTAAAGTATGCCAGAAAAGATACTTTGGAATATTAGATAGCTATAAATCATTAGCTTGTATGAGGTGATATTGTTTCAGACTTAAAATAACGTGAGTTCGATGTAAACCAAAATTAAAATAATAAACAAAAGATTGATTTTCAATGTATTATATAATTTCAAATTTTTAATGTTCTACTTTCATTTCTTTTGCTTGTCCAAAAGAAACGAAACAAAGAAAAGGACACTTTTCCGTAGGAATTTTTCGGCTGGAGCCGAAAACCGTCTGGCAAACTCTGCGTCGCTCCGCTTGCTCGGAGCTCCTGAATTTCAGAGCTTTGCTCAGACTATTCTTGCGGAAAAGGGGCTAAAACCCGATTCAGTTTTAAAACTTTATATCGAACTCAGGTTAAAATAATTTTTTACACTTCATTGTAATATGTACCCAAAAAACCTTGATATTATCTTAATGAACAGAAAATACTAATAGTTCCTTAAATATCATTACCCCCTATGGAAAACAACACCCAAATTTATGGTATCCGAGCGGTAGTGGAGGCCATTAATGCCGATAAGCCGGTGGATAAAGTTTTTATCCAAAAAGGCCTTAAAGGAGAATTATCCAAAGAGATGGAAACTTTAATCCGAAAAAAAGGAATCAACGCCTCCTATGTTCCTATAGAAAAGCTGAACAGGCTTACAAAGAACAACCATCAAGGAGTAGTAGCCAATACCTCACCAATACGATTTTATGCGCTGGAGGAATTAGTTGAAAAAGTAACCGCAACAGACAAAGTACCATTGTTTCTTTTACTGGATCAACTCTCTGATGTACGAAACTTCGGGGCAATCATTCGCACAGCGGAGTGCACCGGGGTTGACGGTATAATTATTCAAAAAAAAGGAGCAGCACCGGTAACGGCAGATACCATAAAAACGTCTGCCGGAGCAGCTTTTAATATCCCTATAGCCAAAGTAGACCATCTGAAAGATGCTGTTTTTTATCTTCAGGCATCAGGCATAAAGGTCATTGCTGCTTCTGAAAAAACAGAAAATACGATTTACTCCGTTTCCTTTACCGAACCTTGCGCTATTGTAATGGGCTCAGAGGACAGTGGTATATCTCCGTCCATTTTAAAAGTTGCAGATGCTACAGCCAAACTGCCTCTTTTGGGGAGCATAGGATCCCTAAACGTTTCTGTTGCCTGTGGGGTATTTTTATATGAGGTGGTAAGGCAAAGGAGTGCTCCGGTTTTAAGTAAATTGTAAGTGTTAAATTGTAAATGTTAAGTTTGAAGTTGTCAAAAAATTAAAAAATCTTCTTTGTCCCAATTTGAAAAAGTTGATGGTTTATAGTTGATACATATATAACTCGTGTTTTCCAGATCCTTTACCAACTTTATTCTTCATCCTCTTTTTTATTGGCTTTATAATAATAAGTGATATTGAATTTTTCTTCTTCCTGGTCACCCTTTTGGGGTGGTTGTGGGGCCTCTAGAAAGTTCCCGTCTTCATCAAAATGTTTTAAAAACTCGTCTTCCTCTTCCCTATAATTGTCTTGTTCCCATTCAAACTTTTTGGAAGTGGGTATTCTGGTTTTAACGAAGGTAGCCAATAAAAGTCCGGTTATAAATCCCCCCAAATGTCCTTCCCAGGAAATCCCATCTTCAATGGGAAAAATATACCAAAACATGCTTCCATAGATGAACACAATGATGAGCGAAAGCGCAACCAGTCTGTAATATTTAGTAAATATCCCTTTAAAAAAAATAAAACTCACCAGTACGTAGATAATTCCGCTGGCACCAATATGATAAGATGGTCGACCTATAACCCAAGTAAATAAGCCGGATAATATAATACCGTAAAACAATACGCTCCACGCGGTATCTCGATAGAAATAGAATAATGAAGCCAACAAAATAGCTAGAGGTATGGTGTTATTGTACAAATGCTCTAACGAGCCATGAATCAACGGACTAAAAACTATACCCGGAAGCCCGCTTAACGCTCTTGGATAAACACCCAAATGATTTAAATTGATTTGAAATCGCAACTCTACATAATAAATCGTCCATATTATAAGTACAGCACTCAAAGGCGCAATTAAAACTGCATTGGAAAATCTAAAATATTGGGTATCGGACATGCTATATTAATTTATCCTTTCAATTGCTTTCTGCTCCTTCCCGCTATCGAGATTGAGAGGGGGGGTGTCATATTTTTTATTTGAACTTTAATCTCCTCCAAAATCCATTTCAAGTTGTTTTTTATGTCAAGATCAGAAAACCGGATAATGGTAACACCCAATGCTCTTCAAAATGAATTGAACCATCTACCTCAATGGCCAATTGCAGTTCTTTACAATAAAAATCAACGATATAGTTGCCAATGGGAATCTGCCTACTAAATCTAAACCCCAACCTCTTACCGCTAACTTCTCTCCAATGTGCAATTTCCCCGAGGGTCATATTGTTCCTGATTTTTTTCGCCAAAGGAACCAAATCTGGATTATATGGGATTATTTTTATCATGCTTTTACCCACCCCTCAATCCCCTCCAAGGAGGGGAGGAGAGATTTTAAAAATATTTTTTCTTATTCATTGTGTTTTTTGTAGATGTTTCCAAAATTATCATTTTATGCAATAACCGTTCCCATCTTGAGACCGTTTTTCTGGTTATATCATATTTAGACTCACCTCTCAGTCCCCTCCGAGGAAGGGAGGAGATGCTTCTTATAGATGGATGTTATTCGCTTTTTACTGTATTCTTGATTGTGTTTTAAATTACCAATTTATATACTAATCATTCCCCTCTTGGGAGGCGTTGCACTGAGCTTACCGAAGTGGTATAGAGGGCTTAGTATTCCCCTCCTGGGAGGGGTCAGGGGTGGGTTTTCTGGCTATATCCTATTTTCACCCACACCTCAATCCCCTCTCCCGATAGCGTGAGAGATCTAAGTTAGTTCCTATCTCCATCCATTTAAAAATACAAAATACCAGGCTGATACTAATCAACGGAAATATAGTAATTTTATACTATGAATAAACCCCTTGCAGAGCGCCTTAGACCTAGTTCGCTGGATGCGTATATTAGTCAGCACCATTTGGTAGGTGAAAACGGCTCGCTTACACTTCAAATTAAAAAAGGCCTTATCCCTTCTTTAATCTTTTGGGGACCTCCCGGTACCGGTAAAACTACATTGGCCAACATTATTGCAAACGAAAGTAAGCGCCCTTTTTATGCCTTAAGTGCCATTAATAGCGGAGTAAAAGATATACGGGATGTAATTGACAAGTCCAAACAGAATAGTAGCCTGTTTGCGACCAAGAATCCTATTTTATTTATAGATGAAATCCATAGATTTAGTAAGTCCCAACAAGATTCGCTGCTTGCTGCAGTTGAAAAAGGTTGGATTACACTCATTGGAGCTACAACAGAAAATCCAAGTTTTGAAGTAATTCCTGCTCTATTGTCCAGATGCCAGGTATATATCTTAAATCCTTTTGGCAAAGAAGATTTGCTTACATTGCTGGATAGGGCCCTTAAAGAAGATACTTTTCTGGCTTCAAAACACATTGTTTTAAAGGAGACAGAAGCGTTATTGCGTCTTTCTGGTGGTGACGGGCGAAAACTTTTGAATACTTTTGAATTAATTGTTAATGCCTCTCCAAGTGACATAATCACCATTACCGATGCTTTGGTAATGGAGAAAGTACAAAAGAATACCGTACTTTATGATAAAACAGGAGAGCAACATTATGATATTGTTTCCGCTTTTATTAAATCTATCAGAGGCAGTGACCCCAACGGAGCAGTGTACTGGCTGGCACGCATGATAGCCGGCGGTGAAGATGTAAAATTTATTGCCCGAAGGATGCTAATTGCTGCCTCGGAAGATATTGGCCTTGCAAACCCCACCGCTTTAGTCATTGCCAATACTACATTCCAGGCAGTGACCACCATTGGTTACCCGGAAGCGCGCATAATTTTGAGTCAATGTGCCATATACCTAGCAACTTCCCCCAAAAGTAATTCCAGTTATATGGCGATTAATAAGGCACAGCAATTGGTAAAGGACATGGGTGACATTTCCGTTCCGCTTCCGCTAAGAAATGCTCCTACCCAATTAATGAAAGATTTGGATTATGGAAAAGCATATAAATACGCTCATGACTATGATGGAAATTTTACCCCAATGGAGTTTTTACCGGAATCTATTTCGGGAACTTCCTTTTACGAACCTGCAAAAAACCAACGTGAAATTGCCATTAAGGAGTTCTTAGAAAAGCGTTGGAAAGATAAATATTAGGTATTAGAACTTAATTACTAATTCTTGAGTTTCCGTTTGTTCGTTTTCAAAATATTCAAAATACCATTTACCTTCTTTTTGAAAAACGATTCCCTTTTTAGTTTCAGTAACAGCCCAAAATGTAGCCGGATTAGTTGAACTATACAAACGATATTGAATTTTAGGAGTACTATCTACCAGCTGAAACCCATTTGAGGTTTGCTGAGCATATAAGATACTTTCTGTTTTTGTACTTTTTTCCGAAGAATTCGTTTGGTCTCCTTTTCGAAAGGTAGAAGAAGTATTAGTGGGCTCCATACTTTTAAAACTTTGATTTTCTCGGGTAGCCTCTTGAAAAACAACTGTTTTAGTCCCACTGGATTCATTTTTGTTCTCCTCTACGAGTTGTTTTACATCATCTTTAAAACTAACCGCTATGGGTGCAGCATCCTTGGTAGGAGCCTTATAAACATAATTAATCCTGTCAAATGATTTAAATGATTGCCTTATTGCTTGAGCGAAAGCGGTTTTATACTCCTTTTCCCTACTAGTACCCTGAACCGACCTAAATATTTCCTTTTCTGAGCAGTCCTTTAACAGTATTACCGTCTTTGTAGAAAACATAGCAGAATTATCTAAAAGATTAACCTCCAGCCCTGAACACCTATTTTGTTTTAATTCTTCCGGCAGCTCATCTGCATAAACTGTTTCAAACCCTTTTTCTGTAAACAAATGTTTTATTAAGGTACTGGTTAGGTATTCATTGGAATTTTTAAATGCCTCAAATTTCTTTGGAACAATAATATACTTATATGCATTGAGCTCATTTTGAGCCTTAGCCACAAAAGTTGTTATTAAAAATAGTGTTAAGAGCAAGTGCCTCACGGGATTTCATTTTTTAGTTATGAGAATTAGGAAGAAAAAAACATGCCAAAGTAACAGCTTGCCTATTAATTTAATTCTTGCCCCAAGATATAATATTAAATCCGAATTGAAAAGAGTTGTAGTGCGTATCGGCCAAGTTTCTGTACGCCAAAAGATTATCGGCCATAGCATAAAAATTAACCTTTCCCAACTGTAGACTCACTCCTAAACCAATGTTAGTTTTTGAGAATTTATCTACTGTATACGTAGTCTTCATAGCCAACGTATTACCCAACCTTCTCATGTAAAAAGCCGTAAGTGCGCTTTGGGGTCCTCTGGGCCTGTTTATTGCATAAACCTGTCCCCCAAGGCTATTGGCATATTTTATACCTTTGCTGTTAGACGCAATTTGATCACATTCACAATCCTCCTTGGTTCGTATCTGTTCACCAAAATCATACCGAACGGAGCTGTATAGTTTGGTTGGCCTAAAAGCAACATAATTATTCTTGTTTTCTTCAAAAGGAATCAAGGTTTCCACATCATCGACCAGTTCTTGCCAAAAATCAGTATCCGGATTCAATAGCGCACCGGGGAGAATAATCTCAATTCCTTCCACTGTTGCATTCCCATTCAATGTATAATTTGTAACATCATTGTTGTGATAGACGAATCCTAAATCCAGTAAACTACCTGTGACCAGTAGTTGTTCACTAAAATGATATGTAAATCCAACATCCATTCCTAGACCTAAACTTCCTCCAAAAAAGCCTCTTTTTAGCAATGTACTACCTATACCTTCATTATCTGAGGCGTTCAGCAAAGCGTCAATACCGGAAGTTCGCAAGCGCATATTTGCATTTAGGGTACTGGCCAAAAGGTTGTTCTGCCCTTCTGTGGTAACAAAATAACCTTCATTCTTAGTAGAATTAAAATCTAAGATATTAGAGTAAATTTTAGCCCTACCTCCCAATACCAAAGACTTACTCATTCGCTTATTTACTCCAAAATGAAATACATTAAGCATTTCGCCTCTTGTTTTTAAATGACTTAAATCGAAGCGTTCATTGAGCCGATCTGCATTGCCGTCCACAGCCAAAATAGCATAATCTCTAAACCAATAACCAATTGCATCGCCTTCATGATAAATTCCAAACGAGTAAAAAACATTCCGATTTTTTCCCCTAAAACCACCATTAAGTAAATCTAATTGATAAGTGCCGCTGAGCTCATCCCTTATGCGCATTCCCCCTATGGCACGATCTCGAATCTTATCATTAATATCTAGTCCATCATCGGCAAAAATATCATTTACGGATAAACCGCTTGACCCTCCCTGAATGGAAATTCCAGATAGTAGAGGTACTCCCCCATACCATAGATAATCTACCTTTCCGCCCGGATTAACAAGTAAAGATTGTGGTATTTCATTAAAATCGTACAGAAGTTGTTTGTTTTGTGCGGTAGCTTGTAGGCAAACACAAAGTGAAGCAAGGAGTAAAAAAGGTTTCAACACCGTCATTTTAACCTAACCCGAAATTTACCACTCGACTTTAAGGTAACCATTGGATCCGGTAGATTGGACGTGGAGGTAGTGTCCCCAAGGTTGGTGGCGCTTACTCTTATGGTTGAAGTATTCGTGATAATATCCAAATTTCTGCCGGCTTCTCCGTAAGCTATTTCACGACGTAACCTAGCCGTTGGAGCCGGTTCTAGTTGAAAAGCTTCTGTATCCAATATGTTACCACCCTCGTCTAAAAATTCAACAATAACATCCAAGGCTTTACTAGTGGTATTCTCTAACTCATAAATAATTATGCCATCCAAGACTCTTTCTGCAAAAAAAGGTTCAGAGAAAGCATCGAAATTAAAATCCTGAGAAAAAAAATTTGTAGTTGTTACCTCATTAATTAGTCTTTCGGGGGCTTCCACATATAATATACTAGCCTCGTAAATGGGTCTTAGACTAATATCGTCATACTGATTAAAATCTTGGCGTTCCATGCAAGAGCATAGAAGAACGGTAATGACCAGGCAGATGAATCCCGATATACTTTTCATTTTTGAAAAACTTTTCCTACCCAATGAAAAAGGAAGGTGTTTCTTGATAAATAACTCTATAAAATGAATTTTATTTCCCTGAGATCCTTTATAATTTTACAGATGTCATGCTCTGGCTCATTATGTGCATTAAAGTGTACCGTATGGAAACCAACTGCCTTTGCTCCAAGAACGTCCGCCTCGAGACTATCACCTATCATCAGGGCTTTTTCCGCGCTTACGTTGCTCTTCTTTAGTGCAAGCTGAAAAATTGCCGGACTGGGCTTTTTTACTCCTGCCATTTCCGAATTAATGATGCAATCAAAAAAGGAATAAATATTAGAATTCCTTAATTTTTTATCCTGAATTTCCTGAAATCCATTGGTGATGATGTGAAGTTTATAATTGGGTTGTAAATAGTTTAAAATGTCCAGCGCGTTTGGCAGCAAGTGGTTGAAAGAGGACAAATTCTTAATATAAAGGATAGAAAGATTATTGATTTGTTCATCCGAAACCCGATAATTAATAGTATCAAAGGTCAGCTTCAATCTCTGGTATCGCAGCTCTTCTTGAGAAACCTTTTCTTCGCGATAGAGTTTCCAAAATTCTAAGTTAATAGGTTTATAAACTTTTAAAAAGTAATCAAGATCTACTTTAACTTGGGTTTCATTTAGTATTTTTTGAAAAGTAAGGGCGGAATTCTTTTCAAAATCCCACAATGTATGGTCCAAGTCAAAAAAAACATCTGTAACAACATCTTTATACATGGCACCTTTGTAAAACCTCATTGTACAACTCTTTCCAATCGGGGGTGGTTTGTTCCCCTAACAATTCATTAGAAAAAATGGTAATAAAATCGCCATGGACTGCCTTTACCTCTTGATAGATTTTTACTACCGCTGAAAGAATTTCATCCATACTTTGCATTTTAAGGAGCGCATAGTCATGGATAGCAAAAGGGTGTACCCTAATAGGTTGTTGTACTTCCATAGTGATGTCATAAAAGTAAAAAGGATAACTGGTACTGGCCCTAAAGCCAATTTCATGGGTATATCCCATTGTATAGTCATCAGTAAACTCAGCTTCAGCCAAATCACGGTAGGTTCCCGGCACGTCTACCCGATTGTATCGTAACCTAGAATAGTTAATAGGTCTGTGTATTACCGAAGAAAGTCTCTTCTTTTCTTCTTTTAAAAGTTGGGCATCATAAAAGGAGCTATAGGAAGCCGCTAAGGACACCACACTGTGGTCTGCTACTGATTTTATTAAATCCTTAAATCTGTTATTATTGGGTGAAATATTTTTGTCATAAGTAGAATAGTTGGCAAATTGAAAGAAAAACATACCCCTAACGCCATATTTTTTCTGGGTTTGAATCAGTTTTGTAAAATTATCATAGGGATCTTGTTTTTTCCCTGTCCAAACTAAAATTCGCTGTCCGGCTCTTTTAAATTTCATGGTTGCCAAATCTAATAAAAGACCGGCAGCACTCCTAACAAAACCCCTATGTGCATAACAGTGCGAGGCAGTAACATCTACTACAGAGATATATTGGTACTCCTTCTTTTTATATTTTATGGCCGGGAAACGTTCTTTAAGTTTTTCAAGCAATTTCAAAGCCCAAATATCAACTACCGGTCGCTGTAGAAACCGGTTTTTGAAGGCGAGGCTTTCAGAAGGAGGAAATCTTCCGTGAATATCCTTTACATGAGGTAAATACTCCTCGTACCTGCTTAACAAATAAAAACTGGCAGAAAAGATGTCATAAGGTAAATTGCTACGCTCTCCGGTACTAAAAAAACAGGGAACCCCTTCCCAATCCCCTATTTTAACTTGAAAATCATTGATTCCCTGACCAAATAACAAATCATTAGAACGTATAAAAAACTCATTCTGCAAAGGCTGTTTGGTATAAGTAATCTTTGGCCCCAAATGTTTAATAAAATCTTCTACTTTGGTGGTACATAATATTTCAATTCCCAAAACACGTGTGAAGATATGCTTTGTGATATAGGTAAATCTCGGAGTGATTTTATGGGTATAGATCAATAACATTGGGCTATTTATTCAAAAATACTTTACTATTTTTATAAAATGTTTTCATCTGCAAAACTGAAATAGCTTTTTTGGGTAATAATTAAATGATCTAAAATTTTCAGATCCAAAGCTTCTGCTGCTAATTTCAATTTTCGGGTAATTTGTTTGTCAGCCTCACTAGGTTTCAGCGTGCCGGAAGGATGATTATGCGCCAGTATTAAAGCCACTGAACCTAGTTCCAGAGCTTGTTTCAAAACTAATCGCACATCCACCAAAGTACCGGTAATTCCGCCTTTACTCAATTGAGCGGTATGCATTACACTATTGGCATTGTTTAGATAAACAATCCAGAATTCTTCGTGGGCCAATTCACCCATGGTAGGTTGTAACAATTCAAAAACACTTTGGCTACTGGAAATTTTAGTAACTTTTTGCGCCTCTTCTCCCCTTCTTCTTCTACCAATTTCCAGAGCTGCGGCAATACTTACCGCTTTTGCCTCTCCAATGCCTTTAAATTGCATTAATTGCTTAAGGGACAGCTTACCCAATTCATTTAAACTATTATTTGCGGAGGCCAGAATTCTTTTGGAAAGTTCAACCGCGCTTTCATTTCTACTTCCAGAACTTATCAAAATGGCAATTAACTCTGCATCGGACAGGACAGACTTACCCTTTTGCACCAATTTTTCACGTGGCTTATCGTCGTCTGACCAATGTTTTATGGAAAATGGTGTTGATTTTTCCTGCATGCTCTAAAGATAGTAAACTAAATATTTTATTGTAAATTCATGGTTAAAATATAACATAAAATGAAGTCTATTTTTGATGAGAGTACTTACCATGAAATTTTATCCCGAGTAGATTTACTGAATGAAAATTCAGCCAAAAAATGGGGCAAAATGACAGTTGGACAGATGCTTTGGCATTGCCAGCTTCCTTTAAAAATTGCCATAGAAAATAAAAAGCCAAAGAAAAGGGGAAGTTTACTTGCTAAAATCTTTTTTAAAAAGGCAATGTATAATGATAAACCATGGCGTAAAAATTTGCCGACAGCCCCTAAATTAAAAGCAAGAGAACCAAAACATTTCAAAGAAGAAATTGGACCGCTGGTGCAATTAATACATCAGATGCATCTCTTAAAAGAAAGAAAAACCTGGAATCCACATCCTGTCTTTGGCGAATACACCCATGAACAATGGGGACAAATGCAATACAAGCAT
>JBGTEN010000042.1:0-23233 GCA_041747755.1 Arenibacter sp.
ATTACCAAAATCGAAGGTTTCTCCATTAAAGGGTGAGGTAAAGAGCGTAAGCATCTCTTTAAACAAACGCGTAAAGAACTCCAACTCCTTAGGAGAATCGGTGGTGGTAAGGATTTCCAGTTCATAGAGCTTTGCCATAAAAAAAGTATCATTTTCAATATTTTCTTTTTTGGCAAGCTCAAAATAAGGTACATAAAACTCATCAGGGACGGCTTTAATACATCCAAAATCGATAGCAATAAGTTTTTCATCTTCGCTGACCAAAAAATTTCCGGGATGCGGATCGGCATGCACCTTTTTTAAGCCATGAATTTGAAACATATAAAAATCCCACAACGCCTGGCCTAATTTGTTGCCCAAATCTTCCTAAAAATCGGTTCTTGTGAAGTCGCCCAAATGCTGACCTTGCATCCAATCCATGGTAAGAATCCGTTCGCTTGACAATGATTTATAATACTTCGGAAAAATAAGGTTCGGAATTGCGCTACAGGATAGCGTTATCTCTTTACTCTGTTTCAGCTCCAACAAATAATCGGTTTCTTCAATGAGTTTCAGTTCGACTTCCTTAAAATATTTATCGGAATCTTTTCCCTGTAAATTGAACATTTTAATGGCAATAGGACGCACGATGGCTAAATCGCTGCTTATACTTTCTGCCACACCGGGATATTGAATTTTTACTGCCAATTCCTTTCCATTTTTGGTGGCTTTATGCACTTGGCCAATGCTGGCTGCATTTATGGAATCCTTCTCGAAAGTGTCAAAAATTTCTTCGGGATATTTATTTAGGTATTTTTTAAACGTTTTCCGAACCAGAGGGGCTGACAAGGGCGGAACCGAAAACTGCGATAGAGAAAATTTATCCACATAGGCTCTGGGTAGGAGGTTTTTCTCCATGCTCAACATCTGCGCTACTTTTAGAGCACTTCCCTTTAAACTTTTCAGGCCGTCATAAATATCACTGGCATTATCCTCGTTTAACTCTTCTTTGGTAAGCTCGGGGTTAACTATTTTTTTTCCGAAATATTTAATGTAATTCCCCCCTATTTTTACTCCGGTCTTCACCAATTCTCCGGCACGCTGTATTTTGGAGGTAGGAATACTATCTAATGTTTTCATAGGTATATGTCTTATAAATGTGCCGGTGTAAACTAGTAAGGCTTGTTTGCCAAATTAATTTTTACCAGCTTATCAATTCAGTTTTAGTATTGGACCATATGCTAGTCTACTGTTGGAAAGTAAGCTAAAGTGGTTTTCCTAAGTCTAACCTATTTTTTCTTTAAAGAGGAACTTACCGAAATCTATAATGTTTTCAAGAGGGGTATTGTCAAAAACATCAAATACCGTGTTTACCGATTTTTCTATGGCGATATCGGTCTTCTCAAAGGCCGGAGAATTGTCGTCCATCCAAAACTTCAAAAGAAACAGAAATTGTACCCAGGCTCCTTCTGAAAAAAGCTGTGGATTATGTTGCGTAATTTTAAGGGATTTGTCGGCATTTCCTTCTTCAATCAAATCGGTTGCGAAAGCTTTAATTTGTTTTCTTAACCCTTTTAGCTGCTCCATATTCCTAAGCATACCGGAATGTTCGTTTAATGCGAAAAGAACATAGCTTCGATTCAGGGTCAATAATTCAAAAAAGGTAAAAAAGAAAGTTAGCAACTTCTCTCTATTGGAAGCACCGGCGTAATCCGTATTTTCAGTAAGTAACTTTTCAGTATTTGCGAAGAATTTTGCCCATACACCATTGCGAAGGGCTTCAAAGGATCCGAAATATTGATAAAATTCCGCCTCCTCAATATCATTAGCTATGCAGAATTTATAAATAGATTTTGGTAGGGTTTCATGCTCTAATACATAATTCATATAACCCGCAATGATACTATCATCAGTTACTTTTTCAGATTTTGTCTTTTTAGCCATGGTGCCTTATTTTGATTATAAAGTTATTGTTTAACCACACCAAAGTATGTTAATGGAGTAAGAAATAAATTGTTTTTAACAAAAACGTGCTTCCTTTCGAAAGCACGTTTCCTAACAACCTAACCAATAAATAATAAAACTTTTCGGTCTAGAAAAAAATTAAATAGTTTTCATAGCAATTCATTTCCACAACCGATACAAATTTAGTTTATGTTTAAACATTACACAAATAAATTAAACAAAATCTGTGTTAAACTTTACCCAAAAAATTGATGCCAGTTTGTCAGACTAACGAATTATGGTATTTTTTTTGCCTAACATAAAGCACTAACGTTAAAAATTATTGAAGTATGGCCACAGGCAAGATTAATGTTTCCGTTGAAAACATATTTCCTTTAATCAAAAAATTCCTTTACAGCGACCATGAGATATTTCTACGGGAACTTATCTCAAATGCCACGGATGCTACCTTAAAGTTAAAACATCTAACTTCTATTGGTGAGGCCAAAGTTGAATATGGCAACCCAATAATTGAGGTAAAAGTGGACAAAGAGAATAAGAAAATCCACGTAATTGACCAAGGTTTAGGGATGACCGAGGAAGAAATAAAGAAATATATTAATGAAGTTGCCTTTTCCGGTGCGGAAGAATTTTTAGATAAGTATAAAGATGCTGCCAAAGATTCCGGAATCATAGGTCATTTTGGACTTGGTTTCTACTCCGCCTTTATGGTGGCCAGCAAGGTAGAAATCTTAACCAAGAGCTATAAAGATGAGCCTGCGGTTCATTGGAGCTGTGATGGATCGCCCAACTTTACCATTAAAAAAGGGAAAAAAGAGGACAGAGGAACAGAAATTATCCTGCACATAGCAGAAGATTCTACAGAATTTTTGGAAAAACACAGAATTTCTGAATTGTTGCGCAAGTACAACAAGTTTATGCCTATTCCGATTAAGTTTGGAACTCGCAAAGAAACCTTGCCGAAGCAGGAAGGTGCCAAAGAAGAAGATGCTGCTCCAACCGTAGAGGTAGACGATATAGTTAATAACCCTAATCCTGCTTGGACAAAACAGCCGGCCGACTTAAAAGATGAGGATTACAAGGAGTTTTACAGAGAGCTGTATCCTATGCAATTTGAGGAACCACTCTTCAACATTCACTTAAATGTAGATTATCCTTTCAATCTGACGGGTATTCTTTATTTTCCAAAACTTACCAATGATTTAAGTATTCAAAAAGACAGAATCCAGTTATACCAAAATCAAGTCTATGTTACAGATAATGTTGAAGGTATTGTTCCTGAGTTTTTAACTATGCTACGAGGAGTAATTGATTCTCCTGATATTCCATTAAACGTTTCCCGTTCCTATCTTCAGGCAGATGGTGCAGTAAAGAAAATTGCTGCCTACATCACCAGAAAGGTTGCAGATAAACTTACTTCACTTTTCAAAAATGACCGGGAAGATTTTGAAAAAAAATGGAATGACATTAAAATAGTTATTGAATATGGCATGCTCTCCGAAGACAAATTCTTTGAAAAGGCTGACAAATTTGCATTATATCCTACAGTAGATGGAGCCTATTACACTTTTGAGGAGTTACATGAAAAAGTTAAAGCCAACCAGACTGATAAGGATGACAAATTGGTGCTTTTGTACACATCTGACAAAGAGGCACAGCACAGTTACATTGAAGCGGCAAAAGCAAAAGGTTACGAAGTACTTCTTTTGGATTCTCCCATCATAGGTCATTTGATGCAAAAACTGGAGTCTTCCAAGGAAAAGGTATCCTTTGCACGGGTTGATGCGGAACATATTGACAATTTGATTAAGAAAGACGATGTACAGATTTCTAAACTTTCTGATGAAGAAAAAGATAGTCTTAAAAAAAGTATAGAAGAAGTTATAAAAACTAAAGGCTATACCATTCAGTTAGAAAGTATGGAAAGTACTGCATCACCATTTATTATTACCGAGCCTGAGTTTTTAAGAAGAATGAAAGAAATGCAGCGAACCGGTGGTGGTATGTTTGGAATGGGTAGCATGCCGGAAATGTACAATCTGGTTGTAAATACCAACCACGAATTGGTAAATGAAATTTTAAATACCAAGACCGAAAAAAAGAAAGAACGCCTGATAAATCAATCATTGGATTTAGCTAAACTTTCCAAAGGCCTATTAAAAGGTGAAGAGTTAACCAGTTTTATTAAGCGTAGCTACGAAATGATAAAGTAATCAGGATATAACTCCATACAAAACCGTTTTCAATGAATTTTGGAAACGGTTTTTTTATAATGCATCATTACTTAGTATCTTAGCTTACCGTGCTGAACAATTTCCTAAAATAATTAGACCATTTACTGCATAAATTTCGTTTACTAATTAAGATTTAAGAACTTTAGCAATATATCTCATAACCATTGACTAAAAGAATGATAACGGCAGAGGACAAACTTAAAGAGCGCATAAAAGAGCTAACCTGCTTATATGAGGTTACTTCCATAATTGCTAATTGTGATTATGATCAAATACAAACATCTTTAGATGCCATAACCTCTTGTTTGGAAGTTGCCTGGCTTTATGAAGAAGATACTTATGTAACGTTAGACACAGGTGGGTATCGTGTTACTACCAACAAAGAAAACATTCCCTTGGTTTGTTTAAAATCTACAATTAAAGTATTTAACAAACCGGAGGGTTTTATAGAGGTTGGTTATCCGGCAAGTAAATTCTCCATGTCCGATTTTCTCGAAGAAGAAAAAAAACTTTTGGAAGATGTTTGCTTTGATGTGGGTAATCTCTTGGAAAGAAAACAGATAAGAGACAATGAAATTGCCATTAAAAGGCAAATGGAAAGAGCAGACCGGCTGAATATCTTAGGTGAAATTACTGCAGGTATAGCCCATGAGCTGAATACCCCATTGGCCAATATTCTGGGTTTCGCCGAATTACTAAAAAACGGCGTGTCCGAAGAGAAAGCGAAAAAAGACTTGGACAAGATTGTAGACAGCGCTATTTTTTGTAGAGAGGTAGTTAAAAAATTGATGTTTTTTGCCTGTGAGATGCCTCAACATATGGAAATAGTTAAGCTTACTCCTATTGTAAAAAATGTATTAAATCTACTGGATCCTACTTTTAAGAAGCACCAAGTAACGTATACGCTTAAATATAATGTAGAGCATATTGAATTGCGTGCGGATACTATTCAACTCACTCAAGTCCTGTTTAACCTTATCATGAATGCCATTTATTTTTCCCCGAAGAAAGGGAATATCGGAGTTATTATAGATGATAATAAAGATACGGTACGAATTAAAATTTCGGATCAAGGTTCCGGGATTCCTAAAGAAATAGAAGATAAAATCTTTGAACCCTTTTTTACAACCAAACCTATGGGAGAAGGTTCCGGTCTTGGATTAAGTGTTGTACATGGCATAATTGGCAGCCACAAAGGATCTATTTCCCACACCTCAAATAAGCCAAAAGGTACTGTTTTTACAGTGGATTTACCTAAAATATAACAATGGGCTTTCAAAAAGAGAATGTTTTAATAGTTGATGATGATATAAATATTTTGGAGTTAATCCAAAGGCATTTACAGTCTCTGGACTACCATACTTTTAAGGCCGTTTCAGTTAAAGAGGCTGTGTCCATTCTAAAAGATACGCCCATAGATTTGTTGGTAACAGATTTAAAAATGCCGGAGGTTGATGGCTTTCAACTTATTAAATACGCATCAGAACACTATCCGCAGATGCCTGTTCTTGTGGTCACTGGATACCCTTCGCTAAACGCTTCTTTTGATACCAGCAAATCAGGAGTTATAGATTATCTAGTGAAACCTTTTACACGCGAAGAGCTAAAAGGTGCAATCCTTAAATTATTTGCGACAATACCAAAAAAAGTACAAAAGAAAGCTTCCAAGTCATTTGACCCTTCTCAACGAGCCATTTATGGTGAACTAATTGGGGAGTCTGAAGTATTTGAAAAGGTTACAAATATTATAGAACGAGTAAAAGATAACCGTGCAACAGTTTTAATTAATGGTGAAAGTGGTACAGGTAAAGAACTTGTAGCACGGGCTATACACTATTCAGGAAAATTCTCTAGATCCCCATTTATAGCAGTAAATTGCGGTGCAATTCCGGACAACCTGTTAGAAGCCGAACTTTTTGGGTACGTAAAAGGAGCCTTTACAGGAGCAAATGAAAACCGGCATGGTTTTTTTCAAGCGGCTAATAAAGGAACTATTTTTTTGGATGAAATTGGCAATGCTCCATTACCGGTTCAAAATGGATTGTTAAGAGTGCTACAAGAGAAGGAAATTGTACGTGTTGGTTCTCAAAAAACTGAAAAAATAGAAGTACGTGTTATCGCCGCGACCAATAGCGATCTTGAAAGTTTAATTAAACAAAAGCTATTTAGGGAAGACCTTTACTATAGATTGACGGTTGTTGAAATAAAAGTTCCACCTTTAAGGGATAGAAAATCCGATATTCCTCTGCTAGTAGATAAATTTATCCGCAAATATGCTATTGAATATAAAGACAGACTCCTCGCTATTACCCCGGAAGCCTTAGAGTTATTACAAAGATACAACTGGCCCGGTAACATACGTGAACTGGAAAATGTGATACAGCGCGCCATTATAATGTGTGATAAACAAATAGAGGTGAAGGATCTCCCGGATACTTTAAAATACGAAATAGACTTTCCCAGAGAATCATGGGTATCTTTGAAGGAGATGGAAAAGCAGTATGTTCAGAAAGTTTTAAATGCTACCAAGAATAATAAAACAAAAGCGGCCGAAATTCTTCAAATAGACCGTAAAACCCTTCGCCAAAAATTGGAATAAATTTCGGGTAAATAATACCCGATTGGGGAATTATTACCCATATTCATTATTTTAGCCTTATTTTGCTATATATTTAAATCATTGTAAATCAATTATTTAAATCAAATATTTATTTGTTTCCTTTTTAGGCACGCTACTTGTTTATTAGAGAACAAGTTCTAATAAGCAAACCATGTAAAACTAAAAAAGTAATCATGGGACAGTTTTAAAAATTGAATATTAACCCTTAAATATGTTAGTTATGTTAAAGTATGTAGTAATTGCCCTATTTTCGATCGGAGCCCTTCAGGCACAACAAAATAACACCTCATCTTTTAATGATATTGCCGTAGGTGATGTTTTACAAATTGGAGAACCAGTGGTTAGTCAATACAAACACATCGATTTCCCAAGAGCAAATTTCATTATTAAAAGTGGTGGAATAGCAGATTTCAAAACGGTAAAAGGAAATCACGTGGTGGTTACAGCCATCTCTGAAAATGCTAATGGTGAAACAAAAGTCACCCTCAAAAGAAAAGATGGTAGAAAATTCTTCAGAAACTATGCAACTGTAGATGCTGATTTGGCGGGAGCCTTGAATGATGGAGAATTAAGAAAACTGTAATTAGCTGATTCATAAATCTACCTGAATTTCTTCAGATTAGGTCCACAAAACCTATAGAAAGTCAGGTAGATTTTTCCTTTTTCCATCCTATTTCAATTAAAAAGGTTTGCTATAAGGTCAACAACCAGAGTTAAAAATCTAACATTAAGATCGCAAGAGTCTTAAAAAATTAGAGCAAACAGTAAACCAAATGCTGCATTCATTCTTATTGCACTTCAAAGATAACATCGCTAAAAGATGTTAAACTTAAACTATGATTACAACAGAAGAAAATAAACCCACAACTATAAAACAAGGCATGTTGGACAATGTCATGCGACAGTTCAATAATGCAGCAGATATTATTGGTCTCAATTCCAACATTAGAAAAATATTGGAAATAACCAATAATGAACTTGTAGTTCACTTTCCCGTTAAAAAAGACAATGGAGAAGTAGAGATATTTACAGGATATCGGGTACAACATAATAATTCTTTGGGACCATATAAAGGTGGCTTGCGATACCATCCCACAGTGGATATTGATGCTGCAAGAGCTTTAGCTATGTGGATGACTTGGAAAACTTCGTTGGCAGGATTACCCTATGGAGGTGCTAAAGGAGGCATACAGTTAGATCCTAAAAAATATTCTCACTCGGAATTAGAACGTATTACCAGAAGATTTACCTACGCCTTAGGCGACAATATTGGTCCGGAATTAGATATCCCCGCACCCGATGTAAATACAAATCCACAGACCATGGCTTGGATATTAGATACGTACATGTCAACCAAAGCACCTTCTGAACGCTCAAAAAACATGCATGTAGTGACAGGAAAACCAATTGGCGCAGGAGGTTCAGAAGGAAGGGATAGAGCAACAGGTTATGGTGTTTTCCTAAATATAAAATTTTGGTGCGACCATAATAAAATTGACTTAAAAGGTAAAAAGTATATTGTTCAAGGCTTTGGAAATGTTGGTTATTGGACCTCCTATTTTATGGAAAAAGAAGGGGCAACACTTATTGCAGTTCAGGATGCTTCCGGTACTATTTTGAATGAGAGCGGTATAGATGTAGCAGAACTTTTTACGCATACACAGCAAAATACAGGTGGTGTGCAAGGATTTACCAACGCACTTTCAATAAAAAATGAGTATTTCTTTAAGCTTGACTGTGATATTTGCATTCCTGCGGCATTAGGCAACCAAATTACAGCAGAAAACGCTACCGCTATCAAAGCTTTTCTAATAGCAGAAGGGGCGAATGGTCCAACCGACGTGGAGGCTGAAGAAATACTTCTGAAAAAAGGGGTTGCAATCATTCCTGATATTCTATGTAATTCCGGAGGGGTTATTGGCAGCTATTATGAGTGGTTACAAAACCGTAACGGGGAAATTTGGCAGATGCAAGAAGTCATGGATAAGTTAAAGAAAAAATTGGAGGAATCGTTCAACAAAGTAATGGAAACTTCTAAAACTAGAAAGGTAGATATGCGGACGGCTGCCTTTATAATAGCCATTGAAAGATTGGAACAAACCTATGTCCAGCGCGGTATATTTCCATAATAAAACCTTTACCATGTTAACTAGTTAAATAGGTAGTGTTGTTTGAAGCAAAAAACTTAAAAATCCATAAATAGAAGAAAATGAAATATGGAGCGCTACTATTGGAAAAAAAAGAATTTGTAATTCTAAAACGGTTCTTGAGTCTATCCGGTTATCATAAAGATAGTATCTTACAGCAATCCGTAAAAAAATTAATGTCCAAATTAGATAGCGCACGGATATATGATGAAACCGAAATGCCAAAGGATATTATTCGCCTCAATTCTTTTTTTACGATAACATCGGAGGGGGGCTGGCACAAAAGTTTTCAACTTGTAGTACCAACAGATAGTGATATAAAAAAGAATAAAATTTCTATATTAACACCAATGGGAACTTCGGTAATCGGTCATGCCGAAAATGATTCTATACTATGGGAATTCCCAACAGGTGAGGAATTTTTGATCATTACTGCAGTAAAGCAAAGTAAAACCCATCTGGACATAGACATCCTATTTTAGTCGATAGTTTACCGAGGTCAACAAGTTTATCATTACCTTTAAACATGAACTATCCTTGGCATCTTTACCTTATGGCTCTAATGTATATTTTTGCCGGAGTCATGCATTTTATAAAACCAAAGGCTTATCTGCGCATTATGCCAAGATATCTGCCAAATCCAAAGCTTTTGGTTAATTTAAGTGGTCTTATAGAAATAACCCTAGGTATTAGTCTTTGCTTTAATGCTACAAAGAATTTTGCTGTTTATGGTATTATACTAATGCTTGCCCTTTTTTTAATGGTACATTTTTATATGCTCACCGGTGAGAAAGAATCCGCTGGTATTCCCAAATGGATTCTAATTCTGCGCATACCGCTACAGTTTGGGCTTATGTATTGGGCATACTGGTATTTAAAATTTTAAGTGTTTAATTTGGGCTTAGCCGAATATCCATATAACGTTTTAATAAAAAAAGTTGAATATAAACGATAATGGACAAACCTATAGTGCTATAAATCAGTGTTTCTGAGATAGAAATATTCGCTATTAAGGCGAATATATTATATTTCGATAGAAAATCCACATTTAAAGAGGAAAGCCATGTGTTGCTCTCATTTTCTGTGCCCAATAACAGATAGGCGAAAAGACTCAATATTACTAATGCCAATAGAATCCAGGTAGTCCTAGAAATCAAAGGTTGGTAGATAGTTAGATGACTCTGCTGAGTGCCTCTCTGAATTTTACCAAGCACCTTATGGGTAAAATTTGCCGACGGAGATTCTAAGCCGGCTTCTTTAACCATCTTTTTTATAAAAGTATCTAATTCCTTATTCTCATTCATGTCCGTAAGTTTTTATCTTTTCAGATTCCATATTACCCTTTAAAATTTCATAGAGCCTCTTTCTGCTCCTAAACAATCTCACCTTTACAGTATTAGCCGAAAGATCCATAATTTTTGCTATTTCCTCAAGAGAAAGTTCTTCAAAATAAAATAAGGTTATTACAAAGCTATCTTCTTCATTCAATTTCTCCAATGCTTTCTTAATTAATTGCTGTTGCTCATTAACTTCCCATGTGGCAGTTTCATCTACCGCTTCTCTCGGATAGGACTCCTTAAAGTAGCCTATGGATGTTGTTTCCAAATTCTTCTTTTGTTTTTTCAATCTATCCAGACTGCCATAATAAGCAATTTTATAAAGCCAAGTTGAAAATTTAGCATCTCCCTTAAAATGGGACAACTGATTAAACATCTTTACAAAGGTATCCTGAGCCAACTCTTCTGCATCCTCTTTATTTTTTAGAATACGTAACGCAAGTGTATACACCATATACTTGTAACGGTCTACCAAGACAGAAAACGCTTTGGTATCTCCATCTAAAGTCTTTTTAATATAAGGTTGGTCAGGGTCAAGGCTCATTATACCATAAGACGTTTAAATTAAATCGGAGGTTACTAAAAATTACAAAAAAAATTAATTTAAATGGTAACCCGAAGACTTCAATTGTCGTCATACCTACAAAACATATTCATTAATCATAAAAAACAATCACATGGCAGGACCAGTTCTTATTGTTGCTTTAATCTTTGGAGCAATTTTTGGCGTATTTTATCTTTATTTTTCAACCCGTAACAAGGAACGTTTAGCACTAATCGAAAAAGGGGCTGATGCCAGTATTTTTGTACAGCAAAGGAAGGGAACCCCAGCTCCGTTTTGGAAAATCTTTATTCTTAACCTTTCCCTTTTATTAATAGGAATAGGGCTTGCTATTTTTATAGCAGCTTTTCTAGTCCATAATGTTGGTTTTGAATATCAAGTTGCCTACCCCGGCACTATTTTCCTAATGGCAGGAATCGGACTTTTTATAGGGTTTACTTTAACTAAAAAAATGGATAAAGAGGGCTAAAACGTTTATTTTATTAAATATGATAAAAACCATTGTATTAATTTGCAATGGTTTTTATCTTTAGTAAATCTCTGTCATAGTTAAATATCTTAATAAATGAAAATCATCTCCACTAACCTGGGTACCACTACCACTTTTCTATGGAATGGAAAGGAAGAAGCCACCGGTATTTTTAAATACCCATGTGAGCAACCTATTTTCTTAGGAAATAATGATGTACGCAACGATATAGTTATAGATCGTATCCATCATGCCGGAGAAAACAAAGCCTGTTATCTTTTTTCTGTCGAAGAATATGCCTATTGGAAACCTTTATATCCTCATCTGGACTGGAACTGGGGAATGTTTGGAGAAAACCTTACCGTTGAAGGATTGGATGAATCACAGATTCGTGTCGGGGACATTTATCGTTTAGGGAAGGCCTTGGTGCAGGTATCTCAGCCACGAGAACCATGTTATAAACTTGGAGTTCGTTTTGGAGACAAGAAAATCATAAAACAATTTGTAAAACGTGCTCGTCCGGGGACATACGTTCGTATTTTAGAAGAAGGATATGCAAAACCCGGAGACCTTTTTGAACTAATAGAACAATCAGAAAATACGCTTACAGTTCAACAGTTTTATAACCTTGTTCTCAAAAACGAAAAAGAAAAGTCGCTATTGCAACTTGCTTTAGATAATCCTTCCGTTCCTCTTTACAAGAAAGAGCGCCTAAGAAAATTCCTGTAAACTAGGTGCTGAGATTTAATCTTTGCATATGTCTGTTTCCAGGCTTAGAGTTAACTAAAATTTTAATCAGGACTACAAAAACCTAAAGCATAAAAAAGAGGGGCTTGCCCGGCCCCCCTTCTTCTTGAATTAACTTAAAATAAACAAACCAATAATTAGTCAACTATGATATCTTTGTAGTAGCTATTGTATTTATCCTTAACAACTACTGTGTAACTGTCTTTTACAGCACTCTCAAAATTAAAAGCCTTTTCAACCAATAATGTGTCTTTTAAAGTTTCAGAATAAACCAGTCTAAAGCTGCTATCATAAACCTTAATGTTTACATCTTTTTGCTCCAAGTTCAAAAGATTTAGATATACAATATCTCCTTTTGTTCTGAAAACTGGTTTTGAACTCTCTTTTCTGTCCAAAATTTCAACAGCAGTGTCTTTTACATCTAAAGTGTATTCAACAACTTTTAAAGAATTCTCAACATTCATGAAGTAAACGCCTGTTTCCAACTTTTTTAAATCAAATTTTTTGCTATACACACCCTCTCGTTTGAGAACTTCAGAATAGATGAGGTTATTTTTGGTATCTGTAATTTGAATCGTGGTCTTACCGGATTGTCCATCCAGTTGAAAAACTAAACTTTTGGCATCCGCACCTGGGATTAAGTTTAATTTTGGTTCATTTGCCAAACCTGTTACTGTAACAAGTAGTAAGGCAACCAGTACTGAAATTTTTGAAATTGTTTTCATAATTTTACATTTTAAGGATTTAATTAATAAATCATTTTCTACACTACAAACTTACTCCGGATATCTTCCTTACACTACAGCATATTTTTCCAGTTTCTATGCTAAATTACCCTCTAAAAAATCAGAAATGTTAATTGTTGTTAACTGAGAACATATTTTAGTTAATTTTGCCAACAAATACCCAGATAGTCCCGTTTATATTTACATTAATGAAAGTATCATGTTAAAACAAAAACCGGCATTTGAAGCAATAGCACCTGATTTTGGTCATTCTTTTACCTATCAAAGGTTTGACGAAAACAAAATCAACAAAAACAATGTTTGGCACTACCACCCCGAAATAGAATTGGTCTATGTAAATGGGGGCTCAGGTAAGCGGCAAATTGGAAGTCATGTCTCCTATTATACCGAAGGAGATTTAATTTTGATAGGTAGTAACCTTCCGCATTGTGGTTTTACCGATAGCCTAACTGGCAACAAAAGTGAAACCGTTGTGCAGATGAAAGTAGACTTTTTAGGGAATGATTTTTTTAATATTCCTGAAATGAAGAATATTCAAAGTCTATTTGATGTCGCCCAAGGCGGAATTGCATTCTTCGGAAAGACAAAAAGAAAAATCGGTGAGAAAATAGAAATTTTAGAATATCAAACAGATTTTAAACGTCTTTTATCTATTCTAAATATTTTAAATGAACTTGGAAGTTCTAAAGAATTTAAAGTTTTAAATGCAGAAGGATTTTCTTTAGAAACCGATGTTAAAGACAATGATCGAATTAATATTGTCTTCAATCATGTAAAAACAAATTTCAAAGAAGAAATAACACTCGAAGAAATTGCAGATCTAGTAAGTATGACAGTACCTTCCTTTTGCAGATACTTTAAAAAAATAACTAATAAAACCTTTACACAGTTCGTAAACGAGTATCGGTTGGTACACGCTTCCAAATTACTCGCCGAAAGGCCTATGAGTATTACAGAGGTATGTTTTGAAAGTGGTTTTAATAATTTTTCGCATTTCAATAAATCATTTAAGGCCTTTACCGGACAGAATCCTTCTGAATACCGGAATCAGTTAAAAGCGGTGCTCACCTAATGAACTCACTTTTTCCCGAACGTATAGTATTACCCCTAAAGGATAGTGAAATCACCTATTTTCCAGCTTTTTTAGATGCGCATGAAGCAAATGAATATTTTAAGAAGCTAAAAACAACAGTTTCATGGCAACAGGATGACATAAAGGTATATGGTAAAACCTATCCCCAACCAAGACTTACGGCTCTATATGGTAACAACGGAAAGCCATACTCCTATTCGAATATTATAATGCAGCCACACTTTTTTTCAGAAGAATTACTGGCTATTAAACAAAAAATTGAAGAAATCACCCAAATTAAATTTACTTCCTGCCTTTTAAATTTGTACCGTGATGGAAAAGACAGCAACGGTTGGCATGCTGATGATGAAAAAGAACTTGGAATAAACCCGGCAATTGCCTCTCTTAGTTTAGGTCAAGAGCGCTTTTTTCATTTTAGACACAAAAAAGACAAAAACATAAAGCACAAGATACTGCTAAACCATGGTAGTTTATTGCTTATGCAAGGTGAAACTCAGCACTGTTGGCAACATCAAATCCCTAAAACATCCAAAGTTATAGGAGAGCGAATTAATCTAACCTTTAGAATACTAAAATGAGTCCGAATTGGATTTAAACAACTACTTAAACAACTCGTTTAAAACTTTGGCTAGTCGTAATCCACCTTTTTGAAGTTGAACCTCTACTGTACTCCAATACTTATATCCGTATTGATAACCCAGTTTATCCCCCACGGCAACAGAATCATACAACTCATTGGCTATATTTCGTGATTCTTCCATCCAATCATACATATCTCCTTGTTGTACAGAAAGTTTTTGATGTTTGGATAACTGAGGTAAGGAGTTACTCAATTCTGTATAACTCATCCCATGATCGTCAACCATATTGGTATCCCATAGTCTATGCAAATTGGTTCCTTTACCAAACCATTGTAATTGGATATCATTACCCCCTTTATCCTCCAAACGACCTACATGCATCGGTTGATGTAAATCACCTACCAAATGCACTAACATTTTAAGGTAAAACTCTTTATCTGCTGCTGTGCTGGTGGCATCCTTAATGATATCAATACAGGTTTGAATGCCTATCATTAAATCGCCATCTTCACTGGGTGCCACTTCGTGGTATTTTTTATCCGGTGGATAATTCACAAAATGCCATGCACTAAATTTAGAAAAGGACCGGTCTGCCTTAATTTCATCTGCAAAATTGGAGACAGAAGCCAAGCTTTGATCTTTTAGAATCTTCACTACTGCTTTTCTTGCCTTACTTGTTAAATGCTGCTGAGCAATATCTCCTATGACTCTGTGCCCTGTTTTTGACCAATACATGTCATTTCCAAAAGCTACTTGAACTATAAAAAACAAAAGAAAGAAACTTTTTTTCATGAAACAGCTATTTAGTTTTCTTTATCCCAATCAAGACCAAATGGGTCTAAAAAAACGTATATGAAGTACCAAAAGTAGCAAATAGAAAATTAAGGTATTGTTAAGGCTCGCTACCATTTCATTTTTTAATTTCAATTTGCAATTCTAAAACAAAAACATTGCGTATCCATACAATTAAATCCAGATACTTAAAATATGGTCTTTGGGTTATTACCGGTCTAGTTCTTATGGTATTGCTTTTCCTTCTCAGTGTATATTTAGGGGTATGGGGAAAGATTCCCAGTAAAAAAGAATTAGCAAATTTTCAATACCAACAAGCATCTGAAGTTTACTCGGCAGACAGCGTCTTGATAGGAAAATATTACTTGTTTGATAGACAGCCCATTACTTATGAAGACTTTCCGGAACATTTACTTCATGCACTTATTGCCATTGAAGACGAACGCTTTTACAAACATTCGGGGATAGATGCTACCAGTTTATTAAGGGTAGGATTTAAAACCATTTTGTTGCGGGATAAATCTGCAGGTGGTGGCAGTACTTTAACCCAACAATTGGCTAAAAATCTTTTCCCAAGAAAAGAACGTACAAAATCTAATTTAGCGGTAGACAAAATCAAGGAAATGATTATTGCCCGTAGATTGGAAAAAAGCTATTCCAAAGAAGAAATTCTAACCCTCTATCTTAATACTGTTTCCTTTGGAGACAATACATTTGGGATAGAAAGTGCCGCTTATAAATTTTTTAATAAAGAAGCTAAGCAACTTACTGTTGAGGAATCGGCTGTTTTAGTGGGTATGCTAAAAGCTACTTATGGCTATAATCCCAGAATTTTTCCGGATGCTAGTCTTCAAAGACGCAATCTGGTTCTTGGTTCCATGTTCGGAAATGAGTTTCTCTCGGAGACTGAAAGAGATAGTTTAGTAAAGTTACCCATACTATTAAATTACACTCAATTTGATTATAATGAAGGCATTGCCCCCTATTTTAGGGAAGAAGTGCGGAAGCAATTATTGCAATGGTCAAAGGAGAGAAAAGAAAATGGAGATGATTACAATATCTACACTTCCGGTTTAAAGATTTACACCACCCTAAATTACAAGATGCAGCTTATGGCTGAGGAAGCGATGAAAACTCACATGAAAACTCTCCAAAGTAGTTTTGAAAAAAGTTTTGGCAATAAAGCTCCTTGGTTAACAGATACAAACCTTATTAATAAAATTGTGAGTCAAACTGCCACTTATAAAAGGCTACAGAAGGCCGGACTCTCAACGACCCAAATCAAGGACTCATTGAGTAAAAAGCGCGAAATGCTCTTTTCCGATTGGAACGGTGATACCCTTGTTATGGCGAGTACTGTTGACAGTATTCAACATTATATGAAACGCCTCAACACAGGGTCTTTAGCTATAGAACCCACAACTGGTGCCGTATACACATGGATTGGGGGTGTGGATTTTAAACATTTTAAGTACGACCATATTTCACAAAGTAAGCGACAAGTTGGTTCTACCTTTAAACCTATTGTATATACCGCAGCAATTGAGAACGGTGTTGAGCCCTGCACCTATTTTTCTGCTCAGGAAGTGGCTTATGAAGATTTAGAGGGATGGTCTCCCAGTAATTCCGGAGATAAAGACGAAGCCTATTTAAACTATTCCATGAAAGAGGCATTAAGTAAATCTGTGAATACAGTTACTGTTAAAGTCTTAGAGAAAACAGGAATAACTAAGGTAGTGACTCAAGCAAAAAAAATGGGCATTGTGAGTGAACTGCCCCTGTTGCCCTCTTTAGCGTTGGGTACAGCAGAAATAAAATTAAATGAATTAGCCGGGGCTTATGCAAGTTATGTAAACTCTGGAAAATCTGTGAAGCCCTTTTTAATACAAAGCATAGCTACCGATAGAGATTCAATTTTGGAAGTTTTTAGCCCTAAAATTTCTGAACAGAGCGCTTTCTCCAACGATACCAGACAGATACTATTGGAGCTTATGAAAGAAACTGTCAATAGTGGCACGGCCTCCAGATTACGATCAACCTATCAACTTAAAAATGACATTGCCGGAAAAACGGGTACAACACAAAACAACAAAGATGCATGGTTCGTTGGAATAACACCAAAACTTATACATGTCACTTGGGTTGGTTTGGATCAGCATGAAATAGGATTTAATTCTACCTCTCTGGGTCAAGGCGCTAATGCTGCCCTTCCCCTATTTGCCTTATTTATCCAAAAGTTAAATGAAGATCCAACCTTCAACTCCATTACCAAAGCTAAATTTGAAACTCCCAGCGCCACTGTGCTTAAAACATTAGACTGTGAACCCATTAAACGCGACGGTTTTTTAAAGCGGTTGTTCACAAATCCAAAAAAGGTAAAATCCAAAAAGTTTAAAGATAAAGCCTAAAAAAGGATTTCCCTTTTAAGACCGTTTCAAAAATAAAATTTCTTGGCTTGCATCAAAAAATGGGTATTTTAGTGTTCTAAAAAGTAATAAGACAACCATAGCCTGAACCAATCTTAAATGTAGCGCTTATTTCAAATGAAGTATTCAATATTATGTTCCGATTTAGACGGAACTTTATTAACTACCAAAAGTGATGTATCTGAATTTACTATAGCCGAAATCTCCAGAATAAAACACGCACTAAAGGTTATTTTAGTATCTGCGAGAATGCCTAAATCAATGACCTATTTACAAAAAAGATTAGGTATTGAAAATGAGCCTATTATTTGCTACAATGGCGCACTGGTCTTGGATGGATCTCATGAAATTTCATCAACGCAAATACAGGTAGACCATCTAAAAGCAATTTATGATTTAGCGGAATTCTATTTTATAAAATTAGGCCTTTACCATAAAAATGAATGGTATGTAGCCGAAAATACGGAACGAGTCCGAAAAGAAATCCATTATACACAGGCCACACCATTTTTCCGGGATACAGGTAATTCCATTAAGGATTGGGAAGAAAGAGGTATTGGCGCGCACAAAATAATGCTCATGGGTGATACTACCTATATGGATATCATTTTTCCTGAGCTTCAGAAAAAATTAGGCGAGCACCTGCACTTCTATCGTTCTAATGATACACTAATAGAGGTTGCCCCAAAATCTGTTTCCAAACTTTCTGCAATAAAATTACTACTTCCATCCGAGGAATATCTTCAACAAGTCATTGCATTCGGAGATAATTATAATGACATAGAAATGCTGAAAGAGGTAGGTTTGGGGGTAGCTGTTAGTAATGCGCGTAAAGAGGTGATAAAAATTGCCAAGAAAGTAACTTTGAAAAATACTGAAGACGGAGTAGCCCACTTCATTAAAAAACATTTGGTAATTTGATTATATTTGAAAGCAACCTAAATACTTTCCAATGAATGAACCTCTTATTACCAATGACACAGTTGTTTTTGGTTTACTTGCCCTTTGTTTAGGTTTTATTTTTTACACCTCGAATATCGCGAAAGGATTTTGGAAAAAATTCTACTCTGTAGTTCCTGCTGTCCTAATGTGCTATTTGCTGCCTTCAATCCTTTCAAGTTTGGGTCTGGTTTCGGATGAGACCTCCAAGCTCTACTTTATGGCAAGCAGGTACTTACTACCTGCTGCGCTAGTCCTAATGACATTGAGTATTGATCTGAAAGCTATTGCAAACTTGGGCTCTAAAGCTTTAATTCTATTTTTGACAGGAAGTATTGGCATCATTATAGGAGGACCTTTAGCTATGCTTATTGTTTCTATCTTTTCCCCTGAAACTGTGGGTGGTAATGATTTTGATGCCATATGGAGGGGGCTCTCTACTATAGCGGGAAGTTGGATTGGTGGTGGTGCCAATCAGGCTGCCATGCTAGAAATTTTTCAATATAATCCTGAAGAGTATGGTAAAATGGTCCTAGTTGATATCGTTGTTGCCAATGTTTGGATGGCGATAATTCTATTAGGTGTTGGAAGAACCGAAAAAATAGATCGTTGGTTAAAAGCAGATACCTCAGCTATTGAAACACTAAAGGTAAAAGTAACCCAGTTTACGGCAAAGATAACTCGGGTACCTTCATTGCAGGATTATATCATTATGCTCTCTTTGTCCTTTACGGCTGTTGGGGTTTCGCATTTTTTTGGTGATGGTATAAGTGCTTATTTAGTTAATAATGTAGCGACAGTTGCGGACCCTAGTAACTTTTTATCTTTTCTAGGATCCGGTTTTTTCTGGATGGTGGTAATCGCCACTATATTGGGAATTGCTTTATCATTTACTAAAGCTAAAAATTATGAGGGAGCAGGAGCAAGTAAATTAGGGAGTGTTTTTATCTATATTCTGGTTGCCACCATAGGCATGAAAATGGATTTAGGAAAGGTTTTGGAAAATCCCGGACTTATTATTTTGGGTTTTATATGGATTGCTATTCATGCGGGCTTACTTATTTTGGTTGCAAAATTGATAAAAGCTCCTTACTTTTTCCTTGCAGTTGGGAGTCAGGCGAATGTTGGGGGTGCCGCTTCGGCTCCCGTTGTTGCGGCGGAATTTCATCCTTCACTAACTTCTGTTGGGGTACTGTTAGCTGTACTAGGCTATGTAGTTGGCACCGGTGGCGCACTTATTTGTGCCTATCTTATGGAAATTGCCTCAAAAGTTTAAATTTTTATTGAAGTTTCATGATATTTGCGCCACTAAATAAATAAGATGAAGAAGTTTTTTTCAATTATAGCCCTATTCTTAATACTTGCAGCCTGTGGCGGTGATACAGAAAATACCATGACAGTAACGGGCAACGTAAAAGGTCTAAAAAAAGGTACTTTATATTTACAAAAAGTAGTGGATACTACTTTAGTTACTATTGATTCTTTATTGATACAAGGTAACGGAAATTTCACTTTCAAAACTGAATTGGAAAGCCCTGAAATATTTTACTTGTATTTAAACAAAAAAGATGACAACGATATTAATGACCGACTTATTTTTTTTGGTGAACCTGGAATAATAACCATAAATACAGCCTGGAACACTTTTGATACAAAAGCCAAAATTTCAGGATCTGCCACGCATAAAAAGTTGGAAGAATATAGAAAGGTGATGTCTAAATTTAATGCTAACAATCTGGACTACATGCAGGCTATCTACAATCCTGTACTTGGTAAAGACTCATTAGCTATGGATTCCATAAGTAAGTTAAGCGACAAGAATATTCTAAGAGGTTATTTGTATGCCCTTAATTTCGCCCTAAATAATCGGGATTCCTATATTGCTCCTTACATTGCTCTTCATGAAGTTCCTGATGCCAATAAAAAATATTTAGATTCCATTAATAATTCGCTTAGCAGTGAAGTAGCAAATTCCAAATATGGTAAGGCTCTGAAACACTATTTAGAGAATCTTAAAGTAGAATAAAAAAAAGCATCCTGTTGTGGATGCTTTTTTTAAAACGATGAACAACTTATTATCCTAACTTATTCAATTTCTCGATAAGTCCGGTTGCCTTTTCTTCCAATTCTATTTTAACCTGCTTAAGATGAAGCTGTCTGTTTTCAACATTTTTTTGATTTACTTTTGCGATAAGATCATCAAATGTTTCAATTGCCCCATCAATGACAGAACTTCCTTCTTTTGAAGTTTTATTATTCCCAGCTGCCTCGAAAAGATAAACAGCTTCAATAATATCCCCTAAAACGTAATTGATATCTTTTTTTAAATTCCTAATACTTGCCATTACTCTAAATATTTTTTTTGCAAAAGTACTCTTTTTTAAATAGTAACTTCTAAAAGTTTTGCTCTATTGCTTTTTAAATCAATCTTTTGCACTATAGCCGGCACCAATGCCGTTTCTCCTTTTTGTAAATGCACCTCCCCCGTTTCCGTGCTAATGGTAACAGCTCCACCAACGCACATGTAAATGATGAAGGAATCTCTCTGAGCTACATCCAGTTGCAGATTCTTAGATAATTGAATAAAATTAGTTTTGAAATAGGGGCAAACTACCATTGTATTTACTTGGTCTTGCCTCTTGGAATAGTTAACAACAAAATCGTCTTTTCTTTCGTAATCAATAGCATCAAGTGCCAAATCTGTATGAAGCTCTCTTAAATTTCCATTTTTGTCCCTTCGATTAAAATCAAAGACCCGGTAGGTAATATCTGAGGTCTGCTGAATTTCTGCCAGCAAAACCCCTGCTCCAATGGCATGAATTTTACCTGTATTAATAAAAAATGTATCGCCCTCCCTTACTTGCTCATAGTTAAGTAAATTCAATAGTGTATCATTTTTTAAAGCCTCTGAATATTCTTCTTTGGTAACCGACTTATTGAAACCTACGATTAATTTTGCATCGGAATCCGAATCCATAATGTACCACATTTCTGTTTTACCAAAAGAATTATGACGCTCTTTAGCTAACTTATCATTTGGATGCAATTGTATAGAAAGATCCTGTTTAGCATCTATAAACTTAATAAGTATTGGGAAATCGGTTCCAAATCGGTCAATTACTGATTGCCCTAAAAGTGACTTACCCTGAGATGCAATTAATTCAGCTAAGGACATACCTGACAAATTACCATTGGAAACTATAGAAACATCACCGGTAACACCGGATATTTCCCAGCTTTCTCCGGTAATCTCACTTTCAATCTTTTTATTTAGCACCGACTGAAGTTTAGTACCTCCCCATAATCTTTCCTTGAGTATGGGTTCAAATTTTAAGGGATATAATGTCATTATACTTCAATTATGTTCTTTAATGCCTTTAACGCCCGATGTTTGTGTTGCGCAGCATTTAAATTGTTGTAAACCATAACCACTTTCCCATGTTTGTCTATAACATAAGTTTCCCTCCCTGCTATCAACCCTAATAAACTTCCTTTAATTCCGAAAAGCTTTCTTACTTCATTTTTGGTATCTGACAATAAAACAAATGGTAAGCGGTGCTTGGATGCAAATTCTTGATGTGCTTTTTCAGAATCAGAACTAATTCCAATAACCTCTGCACCTAAATCTGTAAAATCTTCATAACTGTCTCGAAACATGCATGCCTCCTTAGTGCATCCGGGAGTATCGTCCTTAGGATAGAAATAAATTATTAACGGCTTTTTTCCAAGAACCGAATTGATACTAAAAATTTTCCCGTCTTGATTCTTTAAGGTAAATTCCGGAACACAATCTCCTATTTGTAGTCCCATAACTTATCCTGAATAGGTAACAAAGTTTCGGGGTGTTTCATATAGGATTATTTCCAATTCCTTGGTATCATCAATATGATGTCGCAACCTATTAAAAATTACAACAGCTATATTTTCAGCCGTAGGGTTCAAACTATGAAACTCAGGTACTTCCAAATTCAAGTTTTTATGGTCTAAATGCTCCTCCACTTCATCACGGATTAGGTCTTTTAAAACTTTCATATCCATTACAAAACCCGTATCCTTGTCTATCTCCCCGGACACACTAACGATTAATTCATAGTTGTGACCGTGGAAATTGGGATTATTACACTTACCAAAAGTACTATTGTTCTTTTCAGCACTCCAATCCGGTCTAAATAGTCTGTGTGCTGCATTGAAATGGGCCTTTCTACTTACTTTCACCTTCATAATTGGATATTTTATTAGTGATGTAACTATAGAATTTTTCAAATATAATCTTAAACCAAACTGTATAATTCTGGGGGTTTTTCTCAATATCTGATTTTATTGCATCCTGATACATCCATTTCCAGTTAGCTACCTCTTCTTTGTTTATTATGGGATTTTGATTATAATATCCTATCATTACGTGGTCAAACTCATGCTCAGTTAAACCATTTTCAAAAGGTGCTTTGTAAATAAATGAAAACAACTCTTCCAGTTCGGTAACAAAACCCATTTCTTCTAGCAGCCTTCTTTTTCCAGCATCAATATTGGACTCTCCTTCACGTTGATGACTGCAACAGGTATTTGTCCAAAGTAAGGGAGAGTGATATTTACTAG
>JBGTEN010000043.1:0-3786 GCA_041747755.1 Arenibacter sp.
ACACAGTTTTCCCACAGCAGACCCGATTTCCATAATCTGTGTTTGACCCGTTTTACGATGTCCGGTAGTTGTTGATTATCCTTCCCGTCCGCATGATAAGCATTGATATCGGTGATTACATGATTGGAGGTGTCAACGGTAAGTTGACTAAGGTAATTGAGCTTTCTGGCCTTGCCTGGCTTTACACTGATACGGGCATCGGGATCGGTAGGGCTGTAATGGGTCTTGTTGGAGGTGTATCGACTGCCTTTGTTCCCTGCTCCCGGGCGTTGGTCTTGCTCTGCTGCCCATTTCTTGTTCCGGCTCTTTATAGATTGTAGTTCTCTATCGCTAGCAGTTATGGTTTGGTCTGTTTTATTGGCTTTATTATTCTTGGATTGGCGCAAAGGTGTTTCCTTGTCCCGCTTACTGATATGGCGAATCTGATGTAAATGAGCTTCCAGTTCTTCTCTTGGTACTTTTAACTCTAACGAATCCATGGAAGCGTTTGCCTTGACAGGTGCACTATCAATTGCCTGGGTGTGACCGCTGACCATGCCCGCATCTACGCACATGCGAAATACCTTAGTGAATACCTCCTCGAAAACATCCTCTGGAAACAACTGACGGGTTCTGCTGATGGTGCTATGCCATGGCAGTTCTTCATCTATATCATAACCCAGAAAATAGAGAATGTCCAAACGCAGACTACAATGATTAATCAATTGGCGGTCGCTAATAATGTTCTCCAAATAGCCCACAAGACAAAGTTTAAAAAACACCACGGGATCAATACTCTTTTGCCCCGAGCTGCCATAAAAGTCTTTGGTCTCTGCATACAAATAATCTAATGGAAGAACAGCTTTTAATTGTCGATAAAAATTGTTCTCAGGAACCCGATCACTGAGTTGAAATCGGTTGAATAGCTTTTCTTGATATGTCTTTTTTCCTTGCATACCATAAGTTACGAAATCGACCTCTTTTTAATATTAAGCCAATATTAATTTTTCCCAACTTGTGCAACAGGCACACGGTGTATAATTAATTGCTTTGGCAAGTGCTTATCTGGAAAATTCCTTCGGAATTTTCTCGGGTAAGTTTTTGTTTACTAAATTAGTTGTTAAACACGCAACTAACTATACACCAAACGTTATGGGTAAGTTAAAATAACATATGATTTGAGATTAATACTTTTAATTATTCTTGTTTTTGTGGGATTGTTTGGAATAAAACAATTCTGGTTTTTAGGCGACTACTGCGTTGGGATGGAAAATACCTTAGCATTTTTAGGCCTGATTATATTATATTCATTCATATTGTGGTTTGAGACGGAACTTAACCTTAAAGAGAAAAAATATAATAAAAAAAGATTTGACAAAAGTGGGATATATATAACTATTGGATTAGTAATACTATTTGTAATAACTCAAAATCTTGATTCTTTTAAATCGCATGTTGAATTGACCGCTAAAACTGAAAAAGGCTTTGGGCACAAGTTGTATTTAAGAGAAGGTGGGGATTTTGACCTCATAAGGCATTATGTTAAAACAGATTGCTATTATTTCGGCAAATACAAATGGAACAAGGACACACTTGAAATAGAAGGCAAGGGGCAAATTGATGGACGTTATTATTGGGACAAAACTCAAGCGAAATTGATTTCCAAAAGTGGATATTACGATAATTTCAACGTGGAAAAAACCAGCCCATAACACAAGTAGCCGTTGCGCAAGCCCATAAAGTGTAAAAAATCAATTTATATAAGTCTCTTTAAGAGGCTTTTTTGTTTCTCGGTCAATATTGAAGGGCATATTTTTTATGCTTTGCGGTGGTTCCCAGAAAGTATTGAAGGGCACTTTTTATCGATTGAATATAGTCAAACCAATTTGTAGATGAATTCCCAATGATAGAAAAGGTTTGGATATGAATTCGTAACAAACCTAAGGCACTTTATGGCTTTGATCCTGCTTGTAAATCATTATCCATATTTCTTTCTCCTTTGCAACCTTCGGGAGCAAAGCAAGATTGTTTTTGTGGCAACAAAAACACATCTTGACTTTGCTGTCCATATTAAGATTTTGCTTTAGAAAAATGCCAGCCATTTAAATCCTTAAAACTATTCCTTTTCATTATTCGTTTTTAGTAAATAATTGCTGTTGAAAGAAAAAAGATTTGGGAAGTTCGGAATCTTTCAAGTGATAGACTGTATCCTATTTCTTTCTTTATCAGCCTCCTTTTAGTCCGTAATCAATTCATCAAAATTTTAAGTTAAAGTCTTTCGGCAGCACGGATGGAAGTATCTTAAAAATCAAATACAAGGGCAATTTTTACTCTCGTATTAAAAACGAGAGTAATTTTTTGATATATTTACACTCGTATTAATATCGAAGGCGTTTTGTGCCCCCGAAATAATAAATTGAATAGCGAAATAATGTACAACCCAGAGATACCGTACAATGATTTACCCCTATTGCCTCCACCTAAGGAAGTAGAGAGTACGGCAATACTTAAAAAAACAATTACGGCGAGTAGGGCTTTATCAGAGTTAAAAGGAGCGATAACCAATCTACCAAACCCAAGACTGTTTATTGATACGATCAACTTACAAGAAGCACGGGCAAGTTCTGCAATAGAAAATATTATTACAACACAAGATGAACTTTTTAAAGCATCTATTGCTGATAAAAAAAATGATAACCCTGCCACAAAAGAAGTGATTCATTACAAGGATGCACTATGGTATGGAGTAGAGCAAATAAAGAAAAGACCACTACTTACAACAAATCTCTTTATAGAAATAATGCGTATACTCAAAGAGAATGGGTCTGGTATTAGAAATGCTCCTGGTACCCAGTTAAAAAATCCGGCAACAAATAAAGTGGTATATACCCCACCAGAAGGAGAAAATGTAATTAGAGAAAAATTAAAAAACCTAGAAGATTTTATTCACGCTGAAGATGATCTAGACCCTTTGGTAAAAATGGCAATTATTCATTATCAATTTGAAGCAATACACCCATTTTTTGATGGTAATGGCCGTACAGGTAGAATCATACTTTTACTATATCTGAAGTTTACCGATTTATTAGATTTACCCGCACTCTATTTAAGCAAATACATTATAGAACACAAAGACCAATACTATGCTAACCTTCGTAAAGTAACCGAGGATGGAAATTGGGAAGATTGGATTTTATACATGTTGGATATGGTAGAGCAAACAGCATCTAGAGGAAGGAAACAAATAGCAGAAATAGAAAAATTAATGAATGAAATAGGGGCAGAAATTCAAGAAAAATTACCGGGAATGTACACAAAAGATTTATTGGAAGTATTGTTTAAATTACCCTATACCAAACGAAACCAGTTAGAAAAAGCAGGTTTGGGAAATTTAAAAACAGTTGGTAATTATTTAAAAGAATTAGAAAGTAATGGCTTCCTTAAAAGTGAACAAGTAGGGAAAGAAAAACTATACCTCAATTTTAGATTATTAGAAGTATTAAAGGCTTAAAACCATTTTCAGAATATCAAAAAGAAACAAAAAATAATTCAAGAATACATTCAGGGCAAAGAGACTAATAAAATAGCCGAAACAGGTCGCACCATCATTAGGGAAGAACATTCCTCCCTTTTTCTTTTTTTTTCATAAGCATTACTTTTTTGTTTAATTTTTGATATTTTGATGACAATCTATCATAACACCAATATTCACAGTACTTCCCATGTCATCAAAATTTTCATCAGTTCATCATTTTTATGTTTATAGTGTATCCTACTTGTCATCATTATTTATTTTGATGATTAAAT
>JBGTEN010000044.1:0-9654 GCA_041747755.1 Arenibacter sp.
CCCTAAAATACACGGATAGGCATTACATTACAGTATTATTCAAACCACAAAAACATCATGATGCAGTTCTTTTCTATACCAATCATTATTTTTATTGTAATTTTTCTATTTGCGTCCTTTTTTATTGTTCGACAGCAAACTGCGGTAATTATAGAGCGCTTCGGTAAATTCCACAGTATTCGGCAATCCGGCCTTCAGTTGAAAATTCCCCTAGTGGATCGAATTGCAGCTCGTATAGGGTTAAAAATCCAACAATTAGACGTTATTATTGAAACTAAAACCTTAGATGATGTATTTGTCAAGCTTAAGGTATCCGTTCAGTATGTGGTTATAAAGAGTAAAGTATATGAGGCCTTTTACCAACTGGAATATCCCCATGACCAAATTACATCTTATGTTTTTGATGTGGTCCGTGCTGAAGTACCCAAAATGAAGCTTGATGATGTTTTTGTAAAAAAAGATGATATTGCTATTGCAGTAAAAGCAGAATTACAGGATTATATGTTAGATTACGGTTACGATATCATAAAAACGCTGGTTACCGATATAGACCCAGATGCTCAGGTAAAAGAAGCCATGAATCGAATTAACGCCTCAGAACGGGAAAAAATAGCAGCCCAATTTGAAGGCGACGCCGCCCGTATTTTAATTGTAGAAAGAGCAAAAGCTGAGGCAGAAAGTAAGCGACTACAAGGGCAGGGAATTGCAGATCAACGAAGAGAAATTGCCAGGGGACTGGAGGAATCTGTTGAAGTTCTCAATAAAGTTGGTATTAACTCTCAAGAAGCTTCTGCATTAATCGTGGTAACACAGCACTATGATACTCTTCAATCTATTGGCGAGGCGACACATACCAACCTAATCTTATTACCTAACTCTCCGCAAGCAGGCAGTGACATGCTTAATAATATGGTTGCATCGTTCACCGCCAGCAATGTAATTGGCGAGGCGATGAAGAAAGATAAGTTAAAACCCAAGAACTAGGACTCCAAATTGGTTTAATAAAAAGTACTGCTCTTAAACAACTGTCTTTTTATTAATAATTAAGTCTTTAAAAGTTCAAAAAAAATAAAAAGGAATTAGAACAGCTTCTTTAGTTTTTCTTATTAGGGTTCATGAAATACTTCTCCTTTTAAATCAACCCTTCTAAAATCGCTTTAAAATAGCCCTTTTTCAATAGAAAATACCAATCGATATATTTTTAAAGATAAGTTATTTCTATTTATGTCTTTTCCTGAACCTTGGCCCAAGTATCCCTCAACCCGACTGTTCTGTTAAATACCAAATTTTCAGCTGCAGAATCCTCATCAACATTAAAATATCCAAGTCGCTGAAATTGAAACTTATCTCCAATTTCAGCTGTCTTTAGACTAGGTTCCAAATAACCGGTAATAACCTTGAGCGAATTTGGATTAACAAACTCTAAGAAATCCCTGTCTTTATGACTATCAGGTGTTTCATCGGTGAATAATCGATCATACAAGCGTATCTCAGCAGAAATAGCATGCTTCACAGAAACCCAATGCAGTGTTCCCTTAACCTTTCTCAAACTCTCCTCAGTACCAGTTCCACTTTTACTTAGTGGGTCATAAGTAGCTTGAATTTCTAAAATATTCCCTTTGGCATCTTTTGTGATACTTTCTGCTTTAATAATATAAGCCGACTTTAACCTTACTTCACCTCCAAGCTTTAACCTAAAAAACTTTTTGTCCGCGGTCTCCATAAAATCATCTCGCTCTATATAAATCTCTCTTGAAAAAGGAACTTGCCTAGAACTAGCTGTATCATTTTCAGGGTTATTCTCTGTTTGAACTAATTCTTCCTTACCCTCAGGATAATTTAACAGTACAACCTTTACTGGACCTAAGACAGCCATAACCCTTGGGGCAATCTTATTCAAATGCTCCCTAACATGGAACTCCAACAACGAAACATCAACAACATTATCTCTTTTGGCTATTCCTATTGTATCAACAAAATTCCGAATAGATTCTGGGGTAAATCCCCGGCGTCTTAAACCAGATATGGTCGGCATTCGCGGGTCATCCCAGCCAAAAACAATTTTTTGCTCAACTAATTGCAACAGCTTTCTTTTGCTTACAATAGTATGACTAAGGTTTCTTCTAGCAAACTCCCTTTGCTTTGGTCTTATATGTCCCTCAATAACAACTTGATCCAAAAACCAATCATATAACTCTCTATGCATGGCAAACTCCAGGGTACATAGGGAATGTGACACTTGCTCAATGTAATCACTTTCACCGTGAGTCCAATCATACATCGGATAAATACACCAATCGGTATTTGTTCTGTGATGGGCCTTATGCAGGACTCTATACATTATAGGATCCCGCATAAGCATATTTGAAGATTGCATATCAATTTTGGCTCTTAATACGTGTGTTCCCTCTTCATATTCCCCATTTTTCATCCCTTCAAAAAGCGCCATATTTTCTTCAATAGACCTATTTCTATATTTACTGGCAACCCCTGGAGTGGTCGGTGTCCCCTTTTCTATAGCCATCTGTTCAGATGTTTGACTGTCAACATAAGCCAATCCCTTCCTAATAAACTCCAAAGCCCAGTCATATAATTGCTGGAAATAATCGGAGGCATAACACTCAACATCCCATTGGTATCCCAACCATGCAACATCCTTCTTTATAGCATCTACATATTCTTGTTCTTCCTTAGCAGGGTTAGTGTCATCAAATCGAAGATTAACAGGCACACCATAGCGTAATCCCAATCCAAAATTTAAGCAAATGGAACTTGCGTGACCAATATGCAAATATCCATTAGGCTCAGGAGGAAACCTAAATCGCAACTTAGACTTAGGGAATCCTGCCGCTAAATCCTCTTCTATTATATGCTCTATAAAATTAAGCGATCTCGACGCTTCACTCATTGTGTATTATTTGAGGCACAAATTTAGGAAAATTGCAGTAACCACCTAAAACTAAAAGAATTCACTATCTAATAAATGCCTTTCACAACAATTTTTACCGATAAGACAACATAAAATTCCGTTCAACGGATTTAAAATACATTTTTGTTGTTAAATATAGGTGCCCATAACCCCCCAAAAGGACTCTATAAACAGCAAAATAGAAGTACAGACGTTCAAAAATGTTTATCAACCCAATTGAATTAAACAAAAAAACGTGTATAACTATTAACAAATGGCAATTATGAAACTAAGTCTAATTCAAAATCGATCAATCCTTGCAGTATTGTTCTTCCTATTGGGTATAAGTGCTCTTATATCCCAAACTCTAAACAAACCAACACCTGCAGATAACCCAAACCAACCCGGTTTTTCAATTTGGTCGGCGGCGTGTGCCTCTGCTAGTTTTAATGAGTACTTTGTTGATTTCACTTGGAATACTCCATTAGTAAATAGCAATAACGTATTCATTCTGGAACTTTCCGATGCTAATGGTAGCTTTAGCAGCCCTGTTGAACTAGCAACAGACAACACCAAGAACACAACTTTCAACTTTAACTTTTCCTTTAATCTCCCCACTACAACTCGTGGTGAAGGCTATCGGATGCGGGTAAGAAGTACCAGTCCCGCAATAACAGGGACTCCATCAGATCCTTTTCCCATGTATTTTATAGATTTTAGTTCACCACTGTTAATTAGTCAAGATGGGAACGGAAACATCCCTCCGGGCGGAACCCTGGAAATCTGCAATGGAAATACAACAACCCTTGCAGCACATAACATTCCTAACGCAAATACCTATCAGTATAATTGGTATAGAAGCGGCACGCTTTTAACAGAGAAAGGTCCTTCTCTTACCGTTTCCCAGGCAGGAATGTATCACGTAGAACTAGACTATGGTTCAATTTGCTCGGGGTCGGCTAACACTTTATCCAACGATATTACTGTTACTTTAGGAAATAGTCTAGGTATCGGCATAAATACCCCCTCCAAAACCGCTTTGTGCGCTGGTGAAACTGTAAATTTAGTAAGCACCATAACAGGTCAGGGCTTAACCTATACCTGGTTTAAAGATGGGGTTGCTATAACTACGCCCACTATAAACAATGACACCTATGCAGTAGATGCATCAACACCAGGTTTTGAAGGAGACTACCAAGTAGAAATAGTTGGTCCAGGAACTTGCTTAGAACGTTCAGCGCCGATAATCATAACAAATGCCGGTGACTTTGTTGTAACACGTAATAATGAAGCAGCATTAGTGCTTCTTCCCGGGGCTACTAAAAGCTTAAGCGTAACATCTTCCGTATCCGGGGTCACCTATCAATGGTTTAGAAATGGAACCCAAATACCCGGGGCAACAGCCAATACTTTAAATACTAATCAGGTTGGAGCTTATTACGCCCAAGTAACCCTTACTGGAGGGACATGTACAACAACATTTAAAAATTCGCAAGTTACCGATATAGCTGCGCCTTCGTCTTTTCAAATAGAAATTGACTACCTAACTCCATATGCTTCATGTTCCAATACAGATATTGCTCTTGGTGTAACAACAATAAATGCGGTACTTGGTAATGGAAGTATAATAGATGCTACTACAGACCTACTCACGAGTTTTAACTATCAATGGAGAAAAGATGGTATCGCCGTAACCGGCGCAACATCTCAAAACTTAAGCTTGACAGAAGTCAACACAAATGGTAATTATACTGTGGAAGCCATTTTAGATGCCTTTAATACAACCTCTAATGCCCTTTCTGTACAGTTATTGGTGAATGAAATTCTTACCATCAGTAGCAACAGTACAATAACCTGTAATTCTTCAGATCCAATCACCATAAGCACAACTACCAACCTTGCCGGAGAGACATTCAATTGGTTTTACAATGGCACAAATTTAAACTCTACCGCTACCCAATTAAGCATTACAGCTCCCGGAACCTACAGACTGGTAATTTCTAAAAATGGATGTCCTTTGAATTCAAATGACCTTGTTATCTCCGAGTTGGATGCGTCTTTGATAACGCTAGACTCTCCGCCAACAGTTATTTTTCCGGAAGGCGGCTCTAGGACAGTAACCGCTAGTGGTGGAACAGCCTACCGCTGGTACAACAGCAATAATGAACTTGTAAGCAGTACTTCCTCTATAAATCTACAGGAAGAGGGGGCATATCTACTAATTGCAAACATAGATGCTTGTGAAATAACCAGACAGATAACTGCTTCCCTGCTAGATACATTTAAAGTGCCAAATGTGATAACAGTTAATGGGGATGGGGTGAACGATTTATGGATACTACCAAATACGTACTCCAGAAATCCAGAAATCAATATTACTATTTATAATGATAAAGGAGTTGAAGTCTTCAATCAGTTTGATTATCAAAACAACTGGCCTCAATCTTCAACTGCCTTCCCTAAACAAAATATGGTATTCTTTTATAAAATTAGGAATGCCCGAGAAGTGTTGAAACAAGGTACTATTACCGTTATACGATAAAACCAGATGTTACATAGAAAACTCCTTTACTTCCTTTTATCCTTTATAGCTTGGACAACAATTAATGCCCAAGACGATAGTCCGTTCATTACATATGATGTGCCTGCGCAAAACCTATTAAAGTATAATCGCTTTCTAATTAATCCAACATTTTCCACAGTAAGGGAGGATAAGTCCTATGTTAACCTTTTGCATAGAAACCAATCAGTATCTTTCGATGATAATAACCAAACCTACTTTTTAAGCTATAGCGGTAGAATTAGCGATAGAACTGGATTGGGGCTTAGCCTTTATACTCAACGCGTGGGTATTATAACCAATTTTGGGGTGTTAGCAAACTATGCCTATGGTGTAAAGCTAAGTGACAAAAGTAACTTTACTTTTGGTGCAAATCTTTCTTATTATAACAGCGGTTTCGACAGAAATAGAGCCAATCCAATTGAAGACGATCCTTTACTGGGGGGTTTTCAGAACAGTTCATTACTATCATTTCAACCCGGATTCAATATCTCCTATGGCAAATTCGACTTTGGTTTATTTGCGGAAAACTTGTTTGACTATAACCTGAGAACCAATGAATCTGTAAGTGAATTTAGGGACAAAACCTTTTCCGGTCATTTGCAATATACCCATCAGTTTGAAAATGGATCAGGAATTTTCGAAAACGGCCGCTTAATGCCATTGGCCAGACTTAGACAAGTTGGTCAAGATGAAATAGTCCTTGGTGGTAGTCTTATATTAGACCTTCCAAAACTGGGCTGGATTCAGGGAGGTTATGACAGCTTTTACGGTGCCGCGGCGGGAGTTGGTTTTAACCTTAACAGAAGAATCTCCATCGGCTATACTATGGAAAAAGGGCTTACCAATAATTTTAACAACTTCGGTCTAACCCATGAAATTTCCTTCGCCTATTCTTTCACCCCTAATCTGACTGAAGACAGGGTAATGTTAGAAAACGAAAAGGAAGAACTCGTAGAAAACACCCTAGAACCTGAAGAAATCTTTTCATCCAAAGACAAGGAAATTGAATATTTGAAACAGAAACTTGCCGAAAATGATGATATTCTAGCAGAACTCATGTTTAGACAAGACTCGATTGAAGAAAACAGGCAAAAGGATCTGGAACGTCGTTTTGAAATGGTAATGCGTATGGTTCGAAGAGAGACAAACGGAGCAAGACCCGATCTGGAAGAGAAGGCAAAGCAAATGTATTTTATTAATAATGACCAAAATACACTGGCAGACAATACAACTAATAATGATAATTTAAATACAATCGGTATAAAAAGTGAACAAAAAAACAATGCTACAACTACGAACACAACGAAGGAAGTCGTAAATCCCGTTATTCCTGAAAAAACAAAGGATGAAGTTCTTGCCACCAAAACCGATGTAAAAACTGACTCTCCAACGAATCAGGTGAGTACTATAAAAGATGAATTTACGAAACTGGCGCAGGAAAATGGGGTAAAAGCACGGAAATTCCGTGATCTCCAAGGGGTAGAAGATGGATATTATATTGTAGCTAATGTATATAAGGGAGAACAATATCTCAATAAATTCATAGGTGAGTTAAACAATAAAGGAATCCAAGCAAACTATTTTGACAATTCCAACAACGGTTTAAAATATGTCTACCTCCAAAAGTTTGACACTTGGCAAGAAGCCCTTGCTTTTCATAAATCGCAAGGGAATGGAACCTATGAAGGGGACATGTGGATAATGAATGTAGAAAACACCAACTACACGGACAAAGCCTATGTAGAAAATGTTAGCAAACTAAAAGAAAAAGCAACTAAATATGACGATACTGCTTTACAACAAAACGTTGTAGTTAAAGATAAAGCAACTTCTGGTGATCCGTCAGCAAAAAGCCTAAAAATTGACGGCTTAGAGTCAGGCTACTACATTATTGTTAATGTTTTCGCCAACCAAAATAACGCTAATCGTTTTGTAAAACTTTTAAACTCCAGAGGGCTAAGTGCCAGTTATTTCATTAATCCTGAAAATAACTACAAATACGTTTATCTAAGACGTCATGACTCCTGGAACAATGCCTTATTATCCTACTATACCAAACTAAACGACACCTATGATGACAAAATGTGGATCATGCGTGTAACACCAAACCATTTGACCTAATGAAAAAAGGTAGCTTTTCTAACCTAAACCAAATACTTGTATATTTCTTCCTATTTGGCTTTTTATCAATTTCCTATGCTCAAGAGGCGGTTCCATTTACCCCAAGATTGGAGGGTGACAGTTTCGAAGTAAGAGGAGATATTATCTTTGTTGGTAACAACATTCTTAATCGAGCCACACAGGCAAATCCAGCACAAGCAAATGATCCCTACAACGGAACCCAAGACAATAACGCCTTGTGGATGGAGTATATTGATATTGATGGAGACCCCTCTACTTTCAGCTCTAGTAGCGCTTCGCTAAATATTGCTGACCCTTCTTGTTCGCAGGTGAGGTACGCAGGTTTATATTGGGCCGCTACCTACCCCAACGAAAGGAGTACAAATGCCAATGCCCCATTTACAGGAACGCCTAGAATAGAAGACTGGAATCAAATTAAGTTTAGAACTCCGGGAGGCACCTATGTTGATTTAGTTGCAGATACGTCCCCAGATCCAGCTGGAGAGGAAGATGATATAATTTTTGACGGTTATAATTACACTAATATAAACAACTCTTTTAAAGACTCCCCTTACATCTGCTACAAAAATGTTACCAATTTGGTGCGTTCTAATACAAACCCCAACGGAGAATATACCGTAGCCAATGTTAGAGCGACCAAAGGTAGAAGAAATGGCTCCAGCTCCGCAGGTTGGGTTTTAGTTGTAATCTATGAAAACCCTAATGAAACCGGAAAATTTATTTCAACTTTTGATGGCTACGCAGGTCTTTCGAGTGCCGTAGGGGCGGTTGATGTAAATGTGAATGGATTTAGAACATTACCTACCCCATTTCCTGTAAGAGCAAGAATAGGAGTAGGCGCACTTGAGGGTGATATTGGGATTACTAATGATAGATTTCTTATAAAAGCAAACTCAAACGCTACCTACACAACACTTTCTACGGGATTTAACCCTGCAAACAACTTTTTTAACTCTACTATTACTACTAATGGCTTACAAGTTCCCACTAGAAACCCTTATGGTACTAATACATTGGGCCTCGATCTCGATATTTTAAACTTAAATAACCCAACCAATTCCGTTATACCCAATGGAGAGACTGGAGCTACATTAAGATTTACATCCACCGGAGACGGTTATGGCTCATTTTTAGCCACCTTTTCTGTAGAGATAATTGAGCCAGAAATCTTATTAGAAAAAAGAGTAGAAGATATTGCCGGTAATGATATAACCGGACTTGGTGTAACACTTGGACAACAATTAGATTATATTCTTTCTTTTCAGAATAGAGGCAATGATGATGCCATCAATTACACCATCCGCGATGTACTGCCTACGAATGTCACCTTAATTCCAGGAAATTTGGTTCTCCCGCCTGGGGTAACATATGTATTTGATGCTCCATCCAACACCATCACTTTTACAATTCCGAACAATCTCATCGAAATTGGAGATCCGATATCAACAATACGTATGCGAGTAAGAGTCGCTGAAAACTGCTTTGATTTTGTAGATGCCTGTACTGATATCATTCAAAACTTAGCTTACTCTACCTACAGAGGCTTTTTTAATAGCGCTACAATTACAGATGATCCTAGTGTTTCAGAATTTGACAATTGCGGATTTGTAACCCCCGGTGCTACCAACTTCCTTTTAGACGATTTATCTGACTGTGATTTCAGTAGAACTGTTCAGCTTTGTGGAGCCAATGTGCTTTTGGATTCCGGTGACAACTTTGATGATTATATATGGTACCGAGATGTTAATGAAAATAGGGTAATCGATGCTGGCGATCTCGTTTTAAATGATGGTAATCCCGATAATGATTTAAGTACGCTTCTCGTAACCCAACCCGGTATTTATATTGTTGACAAGATCGTGGCAGACCCCTGTAAGGGTTTTCAGGAAATTATTACTGTAATTCCATTTGGGGCAACCCAAATCAACCCCATAATTGGGCTTATTAACGATCCTACAAATACAGTGGAAGGAGAGGTTGTTAGTTGCTCCGTAGATGGTGATTTACTGCCCAAAATATTTCTATGTGGTTTAAATGATAC
>JBGTEN010000045.1:0-2882 GCA_041747755.1 Arenibacter sp.
AACTTCGCGCTTGGCTTGGTTGATGAGCTTGTTCTCCCTTAGCGCTTCAACACTCTTTTTTTTGTAGTCATAAGTACTATTTTAGTTATCTTGGTAAGATACTAAATAGGAACTTGAAGCTACCGAAGGTTTAGTTCAACACTGTGTATAAGCTATGGCTTGTCCTCGCCCACTTGGAAAATCCTGCGGATTTTCCTCTGGCAAGTACCGGTTTGGAATGTTCCGTAACGAATCCACGCCACAGCCCATACACAAAACGTTAGCAAACATATGACCTAAAAATGAAAATCCTCAAAACATTCATATTTCTTGCTCTAATCATAAGCTGTGCGGAGAAAAAAACCGAAGAAAATATATCGGAATTTGACAAGATTTTAGGAAAAGAAAATGTTGCAACTATAGACTACCTTGTTTCCGATTTTGAAAATGACTTCCTAACAAGACAATATCCGAAATTGGATACTGAAAAAGCCTATCAACAGTTTTTAACGGATTTACGTGATGACAAAACTAAAAACTGGAAAAGAATATCGGAAAAAGCAATTGAAGAGTTCGAATCGAGTGATTTAAGACTCGAAATGTATGAATTTCCAGATTCTGTATGGATAATAAAGAACAGTGCATTCGACAAAATAGAGGTAGATTCTATTACTTTTTTTGACAGTGGTGTTCCTTATTTGAAATCGAGATTTAAGTATATAAATCCAGACGGAACAACCGACTATACTTTTTCAAGAAGTCATATTGACATTCGACCTGACAATAATTATGACTCCATTATAAAGCGGGAATTAAAAACAGCTCGATTTATCTTCTTTGGCAAATACTTTCAGGCATTAGAAAGTATTAAAGATAATAGTGCTTTTCTTAAAGAATTATATAAGGCCAAGGATGGTCTTGGACAAATCCCAGCCAATTTAACTGCATCTGTGATGTTGGAATATAATGTAGATTTAAATGACCCAATTATAAGAAAGATAATAGTTCTTGAAATTGCATATTAAAAATAAAAATACGTTTGCTAACACCGTGTATAATTAATTGCTTTGGCTAGTGCTTATCCGGAAAATTCCTTCGGAATTTTCTCTGGCAAGTATTTGTTTACTAAATTAGGTGCTGGCCACCGCACCTAATCATACACATAACGTTGTGCATAATGTTGACCCGTCCTGAATAAAGAAAAATCCAAAAAATATGAATGCGGAAAAATTTAAAAGTTGGTTAGAATTTAAAGGAACACCACTCAATACAATTCAGAATAGAATTTCAAATTGTCGGAATGTAGAAAAACACGAAGGAGATTTAGACCAGCATTTTATAAAAGATTACGGATTATCGCTTTTACAAAAATTGTCTTACTCGAAAAGTGACGAACAAAATAATTCTCCTGCTGAACATAAAATACCGATTAATGGTAATATGTATAATGGTTCGGCGACTTTAAAACAGGCTGTTAATTTGTATATGTCATTCAAAAAAGACAATACAAATGACTTCGAAGATTATCACAAAAATTTATTGCCCGAAAATGACATATTGGACGAAGAGGATTTGGATTACATAGAAAGCTCGAATAATTTTAGCTACGAAAAAGACCTTAAAAAATCAATGGTTTCCCAAATCAGCGAATTATTTCCCGAATACAAAATCTATGGCGAAAATAACGAAGGCGTCGAATACATAATTGAGGGTAAAAAAATCGATATTCTATTGGAAAAAAATGACGGAAACTTATACGCAATTGAATTAAAGTCTGGAACTGCCAATTATAAAGTTTTTGGTCAACTTTCAATGTATTTAGGCTTATTAATGGACAGATTTCCTGAAAAAGAGATTCGTGGTTGTATTGTTGCGGGACAAATTGACCACACGCTGAAAAGTGCAACAAGGACAACCGAATTAATTACTCTGAAAACCTATAAAATGAAACTGGAATTACAAAACGGATAGAAAACACTATGCACAACAATGTGTATAAAACATAGCTGGTTCAGGCTTTCCCCAAGTTCGTTGCATATCTACGAAGTCCGCCAAATCTTTGATTTGGCATTTTATATTGAATTTATTGCGGTCCAAATCAAAGATTTGGCTAATTGCTGAACTGAAAATTATTGTAAATTTATACGCTACGTTTCATACACCGACCGTTGGCAATAATATAAAACCGAATGAAACCATTTTTAATAATAACATTTCTTTTTATAGCATTTTGGTCAGTAATAACATCTTTTAGAGCAATTTATCAGATTTTAACAAAAGAATTTAAAGGAAACAAAACAACTTGGATTTTGATTTCAATGATTGGAATTATTGGTCCAATAATATGGATTACAAAAGGAAAAAAATTAGTTTCTAAATGAAATATAGTATTCCAGATAAAAGAAAATTAACAAAATCCGAAATTGAATTTCTGACTTATCTGTTTGGAAAAGAAAAAAGGGAATGGACTAATTTAATCGAAAATCTGAAAGTTATTGCAAGATGTGGTTGCGGAAAATGTCCGACTATAATATTTGGAAAAACATTTGACTCGGAAATCCAAAAAGGAAATTTATTAATAGATTACGCAGGAAAAGGTAAAAATGGAGAATTGATTGGAATATCTGTATTCGGAAATGACGAAATGCCGACTGAATTGGAATTTTACTCAATAGAAGGAGAATCTGAAATTATAGAAATACCGAAAATTGAAACTCTGAAATCTATAACGGAAAATCTAACTGAATAAAAAATACTATTGCCAATAACTAAGTATTCGGCCCGCCGATAGGCCAGGGCTGAATATCTTGTTGACGGATCCGGTCTTAGTCTATGGGGAAAGCCTTCTTTTTGGTGTTTGTCCTGGAGTTTTATTTTGGCCGACTTGCTGTGGTTTTGTGCCG
>JBGTEN010000046.1:0-3406 GCA_041747755.1 Arenibacter sp.
TATCTTTATAGGTATGGAAACCATTCTGAATTATTTTGAGACTATTCCATCCGCACACCGAAGCCTTATTTTGGTTTCCGGGATTGCCTTTTTTTGGCTTTTGGAATATGCCGTGCCTTTGTTTAGATTCAACTATAAAAAATTTAAACATGCCGGAGTCAATATCTTTTTCACACTCACTACTGTGATCGTTAACTTTTCTCTTGCCTTTCTCTTATTAAAAACGAGTGATTGGACAGTTGCAAACCAATTTGGTTTTTGGCAATGGTTAGGAAACTGGCCGCTTTGGGCAAAAATTTTGCTTGGATTAGGACTGATGGATTTCGTAAGTGCGTGGTTGGCTCATTGGATTCAGCATAAGGTAAAGGTACTTTGGGGTTTTCATTTAGTTCATCATACCGATAACGAGGTAGATACCACTACGGCTAACAGGCATCACCCTGGAGAAAGTGTAATTCGTTTCTCATTTACTTGCTTCGGAGTTTTACTAGTTGGCGCTCCGGTTGGATTAATTATGCTATACCAAGCACTATCCGTGGTTTTTTCTCAGTTTAACCACGCCAATATTGCCTTACCCGAAAAGATTGATGATATCCTAAGCTGGGTTATTGTTTCTCCCAACATGCATAAAATTCACCACCATTATGTTCTTCCGTACACGGATACCAATTATGGCAATATCTTTTCAATATGGGATCGCTTATTTGGCACTTTTTCCAAAATGGATAAGGAAGCGATTGTTTTTGGCGTAGATACCTATCCGGATGCAGCAAAAAATGGCCACGTTGTGGAATTGCTAAAAATTCCGTTCAAGAAATACAAGGCTCCCGTTGGCGCAAAATTTGAAAAAAAGTACGTTTCCATGGAGGATAAGTAATAAGAATATAAATAGCTAAAAAGCTAGTCGTACAAAAGATACTTAGCCCTAATCTTTTTAAATGCCTCTATATCCTTTTGCCAGGTTTCGCTAATGACTGTCGCAGAAAGACCACTTTCAATTTGTTTTTGTAATACCTCCGTTCCTGCATGTTTTGTAAATCCGCTGGTTAGGAAAAACAAACTTTTATCCATAGTGTTTGTATAGGCATCTATTAGCCATTTCAAATCCACACTACTTAATTTAGGTGTATTGGAGAGGTCTCTTCCGTAGCAAAGCACATTTTTATGCTTTGGTTCGCTGGCACCAAAATTGGGTTTGGGAGTATAGCTAAAATCATATTTCGCAGCATCCATAAAAGGAGCTCCATAACATTGAAACTGAAATTCGGTTCCTCTTCCGGCATTTACATTAGTACCTTCAAACAATCCCAAACTAGGATAGAGATTAATGGCGGTATCATTAGGTAAGTTTGGGGAAGGTCTTATAGGCAAACTGTATTCAGATTGATGTGTATAATTTTGAAGTGGCACCACTGTTAAGGCTACCTTCTTTTTACTTTCCAACCATCCTTCTTCATTAATCATTTTAGCATATTCCCCAATGGTCATGCCATATACCAAAGGAATGTTGGTCATTCCAAGGAATCCTCTGTGTGCTGTCTGCATCGTGGGACCATCTACATAGTGTCCGTTTGGATTTGGCCGGTCTAAAACCAAGACAGGAATATTGTTTTCCGCGCAAGCTTCCATAACCAATTGCAGGGTAGCAATGTAAGTGTAAAAACGGACTCCAACGTCCTGAATATCAAAAACTACTACATCCAAACCTTTAAGCTGCTCCGCAGATGGTTTTCTGTTTTTTCCGTAAAGTGATAGCAAGGGTAGCCCTGTTTTTGGATCTTTGCCATCTTTTACTTTTGCTCCTGCATCTGCCTCACCCCGAAAACCGTGTTCGGGAGCAAAAACTTTTTTAACTGAAATATCCAAAACTAAAAGGGAATCCACCAAATGGATAAAGCCTCCATCATTCTTAAAAATAACACTGGTTTGATTGGCTACAACACCAATGCTTTTTCCTTTCAAAAAGGGAAGGTATTCCTCTATGCGGTTAGCCCCTACTACTATCGGAGATTCCTTAACGACATCATTTTCTCTATCATCAGAATTTGTGTTGGTCTCTGTAATATTTGATGGGTTTCCGCAAGTAGAAAGCAATAAAACCCACAATAAAACCGTATTTTTGAGATTGGATAAAAACACCATAGCTTGAATTTAGAATATTTTATTGCCAAGCGTCTTATTAAGGGCAAGGAGCATAAAATTAGTATTTCTGCACCAATAATAAAAATAGCCATTACGGCCATTGCTCTGGGTATTATTATGATGCTTGTGGCCATTGCTACCGGAGTTGGACTTAAGCATAAAATCCGTGAAAAGGTAGCTGCTTTTAACGGACATATCCAAATTTATAATTTTGATAATAATACTTCAGATGTTTCTGTGGTGCCGGTCTCCTTGGAACAGGAATTTTATCCCGAATTTAAGTCGGTAAGTGGGATTTCTCATATTCAAGGGGTGGCCACTAAAGGAGGAATTATCCGTACTGAAGATACTTTTGAGGGTATAATTGCCAAAGGAGTAGGAAAAGACTACAACTGGAATGCTTTTAAAGAGTATATCTCAGATGGTCGCCTTCCCGAATATAAAGGAGAACTGAATGAAGAAGTACTTGTTTCCAAACTGATGGCTAACCGTTTGCAATTAAAAACGGGAGATTCTTTTTTTGCTTTTTTTTTAAAGGATGATGATGCCACCCAGGTTCCCAATCAACGGAAATTTCTAATAGTGGGTATTTACGACAGCGGTTTTGAAGAATTTGATAGTACTTATGTTTTTGTGGACATACGCCATATTCAGCGCATAAATAAATGGGATTCAAACCAAGTAGGGAATTTCGAGGTTTTTCTAAACAACTTTGATGAAATTGACCAAAAAAGTAGAGAAATTTATGGAAAAACACTTTATAGCTTGGATACACAATCTATTAAAGATAAGTACTACAAAATTTTTGAATGGATTGACCTTTTTGATTTTAACATTGCCCTTATTATAGGGATTATGATTATTGTAGGCGGGATTAACATGATTACCGCACTGTTGGTACTTATCTTAGAGCGCACACAAATGATAGGTATTCTTAAAGCGTTAGGTGCGGCCAATTGGAGTATCCGAAAAGTATTTTTGTACAATGCCGCCTATCTTATTGGCATTGGACTGTTGTGGGGTAATGCTATAGGGCTTGGATTTATATGGCTTCAAGACTCTTTTCAAATCTTTAAATTTCCAAATCCTAAAGAATATTATGTAGAATTTATTCCGGTTCACGTAGACCTCCCTACAATTTTAATGTTAAATTTTGGTGTGCTCATTCTTTGTCTGCTAATGTTGTTGATACCTTCCTATATCATCACCAAAATTACTCCGGTTAAAGCAATTAAATTTGAGTAATTAAAGGTTTCCGAAATTG
>JBGTEN010000047.1:0-2074 GCA_041747755.1 Arenibacter sp.
GATAGCCAAGCAAGTCTCCGTTGAGAAAATGATATTCGTTTACAATGCCAAAAGTGGGACTGTTGACTGTTCCTGCCCCGCCAAGTTCTTTTACCAAAGCTTTTATTAAGGTTGTTTTCCCGGCTCCCATAGGACCATGAATTGCCAAAATTTTATTAGGTATCTTCGCGATTAGTTGTTGTACCACCTTTATGATTTCTGGTTGTGTGTAGATTATTTTCTTCATTTAGCTTTTAACTAATGGGTGTATATTTTATCCGTATAATTGGGAATCAAATTTCCCAACTTTTAAATCATCGCAAAAATATGCAGACCTTCTCTTAATTTTTTCATATAGCCATGGAATAATATGTTTGTGAGGATAAATTTATAGCGTTTTTTTAACTGAATGCCTTTTTGAGTATTTGCCGTTAAGAAGGACTTACTTTAAAACAAAAATAGGACTAGAGCTCGAGATGAAAATTATTAATTAACCCAATCTAATTAAATTAATTACTTTATTAATAACATCTCATTCATTGATAATTAGAATAATTTTTACAGTAATTAGAAGATAGTAAAAATATGCAATTGATGAACACACCTTTAATAATGCATTTTTTTTCATGAATAAAAACCAATTGAACTATAAACTTTTTTTTGACTTATCCCCCGATTTATTGTGCATTGCCGGATTTGATGGGTATTTTAAAAAAGTAAATGCCGCTGTTTCAGCAGAATTACAATATACTCCGGAAGAACTCTATGCCCAACCTATAAATGATTTTGTTCATAGTGCAGACAAGGAAATAACCAAAAAGGTAAGAGCAGATCTTACCCAATCCAAGGCATTATTCCATTTTGAAAATAGATATGTTAAGAAAAATGGAGAGATCATTTGGCTTTCCTGGACGGCGTATCCCGTGGCAAAAGATCAACTGGTTTTTGCTATTGCTAAAAATATCACACACAAGAAAAGATTGGAAGAAGACCGGAATAGCATGCTGGCCAACTTTACAAATATGAACAGGGATTTAAAGCAACTCAACTATACAACCTCTCATGATTTACGAGCTCCTGTAAACAGTTTATTGTCCTTATTTGAATTGATAGAGGTTTCCAAAATAACCGATTCAGAAACTCTGGAACTAATTGACTATATAAAGATTGCCGGGAATCAGTTAAAAGGAACCTTAGATAAATATGTGGATAGCTTAAATGAAAAGCACCGTGATTGTGCCGTTTTAGAAGCGGTTAGTTTTGATGATAGTCTGCAAAATGTAAAGCAATCTATTAATCCGTTATTGCAGCAAACCGGTGTTCATTGGAAAATTGATTTTTCCAAGGCAGCCGTTGTCCAATTTAATAAAACCTACATGGAAAGTGTTTTTCTTAACTTGATTACCAATTCCATCAAATACTCCAAGAACAACGAAGTCCCGGAAATTCATATTCATTCAAAGAAATTAAATGGTATCATTCAACTTATTTATAAAGACAACGGGATTGGTTTTGATATGGAAATGGTCAAAAACAGAATTTTCAAACTGAATCAGAAATTTCACAATTATCCGGACAGCAAAGGTATTGGCTTGTTTTTGGTGCATAATCATATCACCAGCCTTGGCGGACAAATAGAGGTGGAAAGTAAGGTGGGTGATGGCGCTAAATTTACCATTTCAATACTTGATAATTAAGGCACTCACGCGCTTTCTACCTTAAACCGGTATATTTCGGCTCTTTTTATTTGACCTATTTAGCCATAGGAACTCCTAATTTTAAAGACACTTAGCTCCTTTTTTAAAATTACCTGATTGGTAGCTTATTACCTCGGCTCCATTACTACAAAAGGTACAATCATTTCTTCCAGCGAAATTCCACCATGTTGATAGCTATTCCTGTAATAACTTACATAATGGTTGTAATTATTGGGATAGGCAAAGAACAAATCATTCTTGGCAAAAATAAAGGAGCTACTCATGTTAATACTGGGTAAATGTATTTTTTTTGGATCCCGAATCTCTAAAACATCCTTTTCATCATAAGTTAGGCTTCTACCGGTTTTGTATCTTAAGTTAAGACTGGTTTCTTTATC
>JBGTEN010000048.1:0-8328 GCA_041747755.1 Arenibacter sp.
GTTATTGTTACTAATTGATTGACTTCTTGACTAACCAAAATTTGCTTTTTATTCCCTATCCAGGTTACAATTACCGAGTCAACCTTTACTGCATTTCCTAAACCAAAATGGGCAATTGTTGAGTTTTGAGATAGATGGCTGGATCCTCCACCGTCAATTTCTCGTATCATTCGGGTATTGCCTATAATGAGCTCTACTCTTGAGCCTATACCACGCAACTCAGATTCCACACCTTTTAGCTTTACCTTTAACCAGTTACCTTTGGAAATATCATTGCGGAATAGTCTGGTTGTAGATTTTAGAGGGTAGTCTAAAACCGGCTTTTGGTTTACCACCAGAATATCCATATCCCCGTCATTATCAATATCCAGAATTACGGACCCTCTTCCTATACCATAATCATTTACACCCATTTCCCGGCCTTTTTCCTTAAAGATTCCGTTTTCGTTTTCAAAATAGAAATTACCCATTGGCACACAATTTGGGTTTAGATCCCCATTGGCTACAAATAGATCTAAATCGCCATCGTGGTCAAAATCAGCAAAATTAGCACCCCAGCTTATGGTGATATAGTATAGTCCCAGTTCTTTAAGTTTATCTAAGAAAGGTAATCCGGGACCTTGGTTTACCATAAATTGATTAACACGGATATTAGTCATATAATAGTCCAGAAAACCATCATTATTATAATCTCCTACGGCCGCTCCCATTGAATTTATTTTGAGATCCATTTGAAGTTTTTTGGACACATCCTTAAATTTTTTTTTCGGATACAAATTTTCTAACAAAAAATTAGGAACAGCCTTATACCCAAAATCATTAATTACAAAAAGATCCTGATCACCGTCGTTATCGAAATCCGAAAAAAGACCTCCGAAACTAAAGCCTGTGTGGGTAAGCCCATAAGCCGCATATTCATTTTTAAAGTACTTACCTTTTTTATTAATCAATAAGTAGCCTTTAGCTTTACTGTTGGCGTTCACGATGGTTGCGTCGCTAATTAGGTCCAACTTCCCATCATATTCTAAAAAATAATTTCCAATATATACATCCGGATAACCGTCTCCATTTATATCACCCACATTGGCTCCAGTACTAAAGGAAAAAAAATCATCTAAACCATACTCTGAGGTTGCATCTCTAAAGGTCTTATCTCCGTTACTTAGAAATAGCAGATTTTTTGCTCTTGGAATTTGCTTAATCCTATCTTTAGAATTGATGGTAGTTATCAAAATATCTGTCCAGCCATCCCTATTAAAATCTGCACTTACGACCCCTTGAGTGATATAATTGGAAGTAATTTCAAGACCTGCTTCTTTATGAATGTTTTTAAAAGTACCATCACCGTTGTTCAAATATAGAACATCATCTCGCATTCCACTGGTTATATAAAAATCTTCAAAACCATCATTATTGATATCAAAAACGGCAATCCCACCACCAAACATACCTTCGTAAACTTCGAAATAATGATCTATACCGGCTTCTTCAGTGATATCAACAAAAGTATTCTGGGATTTACCTGAGAATTTTACAAATAACAAAATACTAATAAGGAATATATTTGAAATAATTCTTCGCATGGTTTATTGCTTGCTTTTCCAATTAAGAGCCTTTACATTCTCACCTATTTTCAGACCTTCTTCTAGGCCAGTTTTATTATCATATGGGGTATGTATACCGCCGTAAAGTCTTGAATTAGCCGTTTCTTCCGCGGCTTCCCAAAATGAATTAAAAGATCTGGGAACAAAATCCACATTCCGAACTTCATCTCTTTCACGTCCCAGATGGGCATTGTCTGTAAAATAAAAGGGGTTACCAAACATATCTTCTAAAAGGGTGGAGGCAGCAGCAGCTTGAATAGAGTGTGCAGATGGGAATGCCGGAAATGGAGGGTCCGGCCAAAATGATACCCATTCTTTATCTATGAATTGTGGAATGTAGGAATTGGGTCTTTCAGTAAAGTAATGAAATTTCCAATTCCAACAGTTGTTCACAGCATCAGCTACCGCCATTCCTACCTTGGCATAGATTTCAGCACAAGAAATTAGGGATGGTCTGGATTGTTCAATGGCTAGTGTTGTAATATAATACGAATGACCGGGAGGAGTAAATGTAACATCGGGATCGTCCCCCCACCAAATAGCGGTTTCTTTCTCTTTTTGGGTAAGGGAACGCTCTTTATGGTAAACTTTCATAAATTCTTCGTAATAGGGAGAACCTTTTACCGTATCATAAGGAATCATTTCCGGTAATGGAAGTTCACCATTTATTGTTAAGAATTTTCTATTTTGTCCCCATTTTGAAAGTAAAGGATGATGACTAATTGACTGGGAATATAATGCTGGCTTCCAAGATCCGGGCCTAGTGGGGAGTATTTCATCTTTGGTAAAATTCTTTAAATAACCACGATGTCCGCCATCTGTCTTTGACCATTCAAATATAGCCCTTGCGACAGCTTTACCGTAATCTACAGAACGATTCGATACTTCTTTGTCCTTACTTTTTTGGTGGTAATTCAAATATATCTCCTTTTCAAGAGAATCAATCTTTGTTTTGTTTTCATCCGAAGTCTGATTGTAGATGTTTTTTAAAATGAAAGCATGTGCAGCATTTAAAGAAAGTATCCAATTATAGTGTTTGTTTGATTCGGGCAAAGGAAGCTCATCCAATCCGTTTAATTGTCCTGCCATGGAGTTGTGGTCAGGGTATCCTTTGACTATGGATTCGTACATTGTAAGACCTATATAACCAAAGGCCCGGGAGGCATATGGAGGTGAATTGGCCGGTGTGTTTTTGGTTATGTATAGCGTCAATTTAGCCCATTCTAATGTAACTTCTTGCTCTGACAATACGTTTTTTTCCGGAAGACCGCACGTGCAGTACAGTAAAATAAAAATTATCAGGGTTAATTGCTTTGCCACGATTTGAAATGTTTCCGAAGTTTTCATTTCTAAAAAAAAATTATTTTAAAAGTTTGTAAGTTTTTATGGAGTCACCATAGATCCCCAAAAACAATTTATTGTCTATCATTTGGGCGTTCTTAACATCCCCAAATATTGTAAGTCCGGATGTCTGCTGGTCTATGTAATTAAATGTTCCGTCGCCATTTCCCATAAGTAATGTACCGTAATTGGCATCAAATTTTCCTATCCGCAATTTATAATAACTACTGTTCCCAAGAAGAATAAGATCATTATTGCCGTCTTTATTAAAATCTGAAACCACTATAGCGGACACAGGCGCATATTGAACCCTGTCAGGCAAATTCATTTCCTGAAACACGCCATTTGCACTACTTAAAAACAGTGTGGTTCTCATATGATTTGCGGTTAGGCGACCGGCACTGGCCAATTCTTTGGCGCCGATTATATCTGTAATTGTGGCATTGGCGTAGCTCTCATAATTTGTAAATCTGGATCTAAGACCACCGAGTTGTCCCAAAAGCTCATCTCGAGTAATATAAGGGTAGCTTTTTCCTTGGATATAATAACAAAACAAAGGGTCTACTGATCCGTTCTGATCAAAGTCTTTATAATATAATTCGGCAGGTTCATCATGGGTCGGCTGAAACTGGGTATTCGTTCCTAAATTTCCGGCAATAAGATCTGGTTTTCCATCATTGTTAAAATCCGATACTTCTAACGTATTCCACCAGCCACTGTATAATTTATCAAAGAATAGTAGTGTTTTGTCGTGTAGTTTCCCTGAGCTATTTTTAAATACGGTTATCGGCATCCAGTTCCCGACTACTACTAATTCTTGAATAGAATCTCCATCAAGATCTATCCATTTCGCATCGTTTATCATGCCCAAATGCTCTAACTCAGGAGCAATGTTTTTTATTTCATTTGTAAAATTACCTTTTCCATCATTGATTAGAAGATAGCTTTCAGGTATTTCAGGAAACTTACCGGGGACTACCCTACCTCCCACAAAGAGGTCTTGGTACCCGTCAAAGTTCACATCTACTAATGTAACACAGCCCTTACTTCCGATAATTTTGGGCAATGACCCATCTTTTAGCACAAAATTTCCCTTACCATCTCCAAAATATAATCTGTCTTGCAAATTCAAATCATTTTCTAAATAATCATGATAACCACCACTCGCAACATAAATATCCGGGTTTCCATCACCATCAGCGTCAAATATTACTGCACCAACATCATGACTATCTCTGGCCATTTCAAAAATGGGCACTAACTTTTTTGTAAAACTTTTATTTTTTTCTTGAATGTAAATAACCGCACTTTGTCCTTTTTCACCACCAATGAAAATATCCTCCAATCCGTCATTATTTATATCTCCTTTTACTATTACGGGACCTGAATGCGAAAATTGTTCTATTAAGAGTGATTGGCGCTTAAAATCGTTGACATTGGCCCCAGTACTTTTATAGTCTATGGGAGATGGAACTTCAACAAATATAATTTCTTGCTTAATTGGTTTTGTTGTGTGAGACACAGCATCCTTTTCATGGATTTCTATACTTTGATTCGGAACAATATTTGTTAAAGTTTGCCTTTTTCCGTTATTCCAAAATACTATAATTGAATCCACCATAGATTCATTGCCAAGTCCAAAATGAAGAATGGGGGATACATTGGATAGGTAGCCTCTAGTTGGAAATTGTTCTACAGTCTGTTGCTTTTGTTTCTGATAGAGTTTAACTTTTGCACCTATTCCCTGTGTGTTGTATTTAGGGCCATTAAGTTTTAGCTGGACATAATAGTTGCCGGAGCCTTGTGATTCATTTCTATAAATAAAAGCGGGCTGATTGAGGTTGTTTACTATTAAATCCAAGTCCCCGTCATTGTCAAGATCAGCATAAGCTGCCCCGTTGCTATTTGCAGGTTTATCCAAACCAAACGATTTGGTAGTGTTTAAAAAGCTAGTTCCGTTAGTATTGGAGAACATATAATTGGAAACATCGGATGCAGGCATTTTTTTAATTATTTCCAATACATCCTCCCTTTTTAACCTTCCCTTAGATTGCGCATAGGAATCCATATAATTTATAAAGTCCAAATTGGTATAATCCCTGACATATCCATTAGTAACAAAAAGATCTTTCCAACCATCATTATCATAATCTGCAAGTAATGCCGCCCAACTCCAATCGGTGTTGGAAATACCTGCAAACTGCCCTATCTCACTAAAGGTGCCATTACCGTTGTTTAACTGCAGCATATTGCGCATATACTGGTAATGAAAACCACTACGCACATTCAAATCGAATTTTTCATATTTGTCAGGCGCCAGTAATAGCTTTTGCCTTTTATTATCCTCAGGAAGCATATCCAGAGTAAAAATATCTGTCCAACCGTCATTGTTTATGTCGGCAATATCATTTCCCATTGAGAAATGACTTGTATGCCCTATTTTTTCTTTCAGCTTATTGGTGAAAGTTCCATCTCCATTATTCATATAAAGGTAATCTGGAACGGCGTAGTCATTGGAAATATAAAAATCTTCCCAACCGTCATTATCTAAATCACTAATTCCCAAACCTAGCCCATAGGTTAATGCTGAACCACTTATCCCGGCCTTTACGGTAACGTCTACAAATTTTCCCTTAGTTTGCTGATAGAGCCTAACACCCTGAAGCGGGTCATCTTTCCGGAGAAAATTAGTAGTACTCACTTCATTGAGAATCGGTAAGGATTTTGGGTTGTGATTTAGCAAAAGCATATCCAAATCCCCATCATGGTCGTAGTCAAAAAAGTATGCCTGATTGCTAAAGGCGGTACTGGCAAGTCCATATTCCATGGCTTTTTCCTCAAAAATGGGAATACCATTTTCATTGTTACCCATGTTAATGAATAACTGGTTAGCTCTTTTTTCTTCCGGTAACGCACCGGAATAGCAGATGTAAAGATCTAATTTGTTGTCTCCATTGATATCAACAGCTGTAACTCCGGTTTTCCATGGTCCAGGTCTTCCGGCGACTTTTGAAATCTGAGTAACCTCTTGAAATTGCATGTTACCTTTGTTAAGATAGAATTTATTATCTCCCATATTGGAAGTAAAATAAATGTCTATTAGGCCATCATCATTAAAATCTCCTGTGGCCACACCGCCACCGTTATATAGATATTCGTACATAAGTACATTGGCATTCAGTCCTTCCGTTAAGGTATTTTGAAAATCAATCTGTGTAAGTTGCGGGGTCAATAGGGTAAATAATGGAGGTTTTTCTTCATCAGTAGTTAGGATTTCTTTAGGCTCGTTTCTCTTACAACTTGCTATTATAAGTGCTAGAAGAAGCGAACAAAAAAATAGGTATTTATTGGAAATAGGTTTTCTCATAATACTATAAATGTAAAAAATCTATCCTTGTTAAGGGATAGATTTTTTACGTTAAATAGTTGGTCTAAATTGTTAATATCCCGGATTTTGAATCAGCTTATCATTACGGTTTATTTCGTCCCTACTTATTGGGCGATAGTACATTTTATCATTCCACGTACGGGTCTCATTTTCTGTATTGTCTACCACATTATAATTGTAATTATAAACAGCTTTATCATGTCTGTATGGCGAGTGGGCAGTTGCACCAGACTTTAATGTTCCTTGAACGCGCATTACTTTAATACCTCTTCCTACAGTTTCAGCCGGGATCATCCAACGTCTTGCATCGTGGTAACGTTGCTCTTCGTAAGCCATTTCTATACGTCTTTCATTCCGGTAGATATCTCTGAGAGCAGTTCCTGATTCTGTTACTGCTGGCATACCCACACGATAGCGAATTTTATTTACCCATTCTCTGGCAGCACCTTCATCACCTGTCTCAATGGCTGCTTCAACAAAATTTAAAACTACCTCGGTATATCTAATAAAGGGCCATGGAACAATTTGGGTGTTCGATTGGTTATCTGCTAAGGCAGGGTTAGGATCTATATATTTTCTAACATAATACCCGGTTCTACTTCCGTTCCAATCCTCTATGGGAGACTGTCTGGTATCTACTCCCGGCACAATACCTCCACTACCGTTGGCATAAGCGCCGGTCTGTATTTGATCTACCTCATCAAAACTTAGCACATCACCGGGGCGGGGTTTCCACCCTGCACCATCGTATAATATGGTGGCATAAAATCTTGGATCTCTATTGGCATAAGGATCTGCTGCGTGGGTTGCGTTATTCCAGTCAAATTTAGTACCGTCCATCATTTCATAGTCATCTACTAATTGTTGAATGGGTGTATTTCCTGCCCAGTTGTGGTAGCCATTTGGACCATTGTTTATCCCATTATGGACACCACCAAGTGGCCACTGGGTGTCCGGTACAAAAAGCGCCGTATGCGTACGCTGGAACAAGAGTTCTGAAGCAGCAGAGGCATCACCCACAGCACTTCCACCTCCCATGGAAATAGATACATAATTTGCTATTCCTTCTTCGTGGGATACAGGGGCACTTAAATCTAATTTATATCCTGATGCCAGATTCAAAACCGCCTCGGCGGCATTTTTAGCTGCTACCCAACGGGCATTTCTATCACCGGAGGTATAAGCAACTAGTTCCAAGTTAGAATAAGACCCTAACACAGCAGACTTGGTGGATGCGGTAGGACCATCACGTAAATCACTGGCTGCATAGAGTAAAACGCGAGATTTTAAGGCCAATGCGGAAAGTTGTGAGGCACGTCCCGGAGTGGTTGCCTTTCCGGCTAACATCGCGGCAGCCTGATCCAAGTCGTTTACAATAAAATTAACGTTTTCCTCAAAGGTATTTCTCGCAATTGTTAAATCTTCCCCTAGGTTATAACTCCTGTCAATGATGGGAACACCTCCATAAAACCTCATTAATTGATGGTAATAATAGGCTCTTAAAAAGTGGGCCTCTCCTATGAGCCTCTCTTTTAACTCGGTGTCATTAAAAGTAGCTTCCGGAAGCTCTTCCAATGCAATATTGGTTTTTCTTATAGCACTGTACATATTGTTCCATGCATAGGTTTCACTCACCCATGCCATTGCACCCGGGCTCTCCGTCCCCTCCATAAAGGGGTCAATATTTCTTCCCGAATGCGTAAACATAGCTTCATCGGTCAGAGCTGCTAATGCCTGCTCTTCAAAACCGCCTTTTCCTAAAGAGGCATAAGCGTTAAAGATAAAAGCTTCTGACAAGGCACCATCTGCCCATGTTGCATCACTTGATATTTTATCAAGTGGTGCGGTGTTCAAAAATTCATCGCTGCACGAGACCACTGACATAGCAATCAGCAGGGCACAGACCATTGGTAATAAACTTCTTCTTTTCATAACTATTTTTTAAAATGTTAAACTCAAACCGGTGTTTATAACTCTACTAAGCGGATACACAAC
>JBGTEN010000049.1:0-7206 GCA_041747755.1 Arenibacter sp.
CTCAATATTTCCAGAATAGTATCTCTTATAAATTCATACTTCGCCAAAGAAATACGCTTATTTATTTTTCCTTCAATAGGATGCAATGTCTGGATTTGGATTTCTTTTTTCAATTTTAGTGAAATTTTTATAGTGTCTTACGATTATTGCTGATAGTGCACTACTGTTTTTATTTAAGTGCTATTGATAAAAAATGCCAACAGTTAAAAAACTTATTCTAAAGTCACAAAGAGTTGAGAATGAATAAGCCAAATCCCGGAGGCTTTGGTCCATTGAGCGGCATATTTACCGGAAGTAATAGATGTATTAGCATCACTTGTATATCCTTCCCAGGTTCCGATTTCCCATGCCAGCCAAGTATTAGCATTTACTATAATCTCCGATGGGGTTCTAATCCAATACATCTTTGAATCTTGTTGTACCTGCAGATACGCTTTTAATTCCTCATTTCCTGCAATAAGCGTTCCTGCTCCGGTGGTGATAAATGCATCCGGGGTAGACAATGTGGCATTTAAGGTATTATCAAAAGCTCTAATAGCTTCATTAGAAGCTTCACGACATGCTTTGATTTGATCAACATCTTGCTGTTGCGATTGCACCTGGTTGGACACAAATATCAATAAAGTCCAAAGTATACTTTTCATAAATTTTATTTCAGCTAAAATTACAAAATAGAATCCTCAATACTCCACAGCACCCCCATCCTTTTAGAATCCTCAATACCCCACAGCACCGCCGTCCTTACTGGAAGAATCCGAGGCTCCCAGGTATACTTTTAAGATAGAATCATAGGTAATACCCATTAAAACCCCCAAAGTATCTACAGGTCGCAATGTATGCCCCATTTTTTCCAAAGCGGCTTTGGTGTCCGGAGATAGCAGATGTTGCTCATACAGTAACTCATTGGGAAGCCATTGGTGATGAATTTTCATAGCTTCTATAGCTTTATCTACCCGCATCTCGTATTCCAATACATTCAAAACCGTTTGAAATACGGTGTTAATAATGGTACGGCCTCCCGGACTACCAATGATTAAATGGGGTTTGCCGTCTTTGGCCACAATGGTAGGCGTCATACTGGAAAGCATTCTTTTTTCCGGCGCAATCAAATTGGCGGCAGAACCTATTTGTCCGTCACTTTTGGTTTGCCCGGCAACGGGATTAAAATCGCCCATTTCATTATTAAAAATAAACCCCAATTGGGAAGAGCCCATCCCGGTGCCATACGAATCTTCAAGCGTATAGGTCATGGAAACAGCGTTCCCTTCTTTATCGGTAACGGAGAAATGGGTGGTATTTTTCCCATCATACGGATGACCAAAAGCAGACGAATCACTAATGGATGCTTTAGTCCGGTCAAGAAGCTCAAACCGGTTTTTGGCAAACTCTTTGGAAATAAGTTCACTTACCGGCAGCTCGGGGTTAAAATCCGGATCGCCCATATGCTGGGCTCTGTCGGCATACGCCCTTCGCATGGCTTCGGCCACCAAATGCACGTAGGGAGTTGAGTTAAATGCTATATTTTTTAAGTCGGCCAGTTCCATTAAGTTCATCATTTCAATTAAGGCTACGCCCCCGGAACTGGGTGGTGGCATGGAATAGATGGTAAAGTCTTTATACGTTCCCTGAACGGGTGCACGCTCTATAGCGGTATATTTTTTTAAATCTTCTTGAGTAATAAGTCCTCCTTTGGCTTTCATATAGCTTTCTATTTCCTGAGCCACAGCACCGGCGTAGAAACCATCTTTCCCTTTATCTCGGATAAGACTGAGCGTATTTCCCAGGGCAGGCTGCTTCCAGATTTCCCCGGGTTGGATGATTTCTCCAGAGGAATTCCGAAAGTAGTTTTGTAAAATATCGTGAGAATCATCCCATTCTGTCAATTCCAAAGCTACCTGATACAAGCCCCACGGCATGGGAAAACCGTTTTGTGCCAGGTCAACCGAAGGTTGCACCAAGTCGGCCCATGGTAATTTCCCGTATTTCTGATGCGCCAGATAGAGTCCGGCTACCGTTCCGGGAACGCCAACAGCCTTTAATCCTTCGTGATTTGCATTTTCGATTAAATCTCCTGAAGCATTCTGAAACATGGTTGGAGTGGCAGCCAGAGGGGCTTTTTCTCTAAAATCAAAAGTAGTAACTTCTCCGTTGGAGTTCATAAATACCAGAAATCCGCCTCCGCCGATATTGCCTGCCTCTGGGTGCGTAACCGCCAAGGCAAAGGCGGTGGCCACACTGGCATCAATAGCATTTCCCCCCTTTTTTAGGATATCAACGCCCACCTGAGAGGCAATTGTATTATCAGAAACCACCATGCCATTTTTACCATAGGTAACCTGAGCTTGCAGGTTCGCAGGAAATAGGGCCAAGGTTAGCCCGGAAAGGAATAGGAGGAGAGCGACTTGTAAACGATGTTTCATGGAATAGGCTAGGGGTTTACGAATAGCATCCGGAATATATAGTTTCAGGGAATTGGTTTGCTTTATGAGTCTTTATTTGATGACCAGGATAGCAAAATAGACAATCAAGATTAATAATAGCATCAGTCCTAAAGCCAGAAAGCGAAGTGCTTTATTGACATACTTAAATTTTACCGCTGCAATCTTGGAGATTACAAAAATCTGTTGGCCCATCTGGTCAAACAATTCTTCTTCATTTAAACTTATCTTGTAGAAGGTTTTAGAAAACTCTTTTATGCTGCCAAACTTGGTGATAACATCTCTAAAGAAGAAAACATTTTTCTCATAAGTACCTTCTATTTTCGGCATAAAACAACGGATACAAAAATAGATGGACAATGCCAGACATAAAAACCAAAGCCCAATTAGGATGTACAGCGAGATGTTTATGGCAAAGCCATAACTTTCCAGTTCTATCTTTTGGTAGATGAAATTTAATAAAATACCGTAAAAAGAAAGGATAAGACCGGCTTTAATCTCCGAGGCTTTAATGAGTCCGAAAATATAGTTGATACTGCCCCAGTAATGGTCAATCATATCCTCCGTATGGGGGCTACGCATCATTGGTTCAAAAGCCGGCGGAGGAGTGTTTATTGCTTCACTTTCCGGTTGTTTTTCAGGTGAATTCATGGTATTGGTTATTATCTTTTCCGGTATAGGACTATCATTCTAAAACCTCGTATACGTTCATGGGTTGCGCTTTATTCTTCATGGTTATCGCTTCCAATTTTCTGCATTGAAACGATTCCTTTACCAGCTCGTAGCAACTTTCAGAAATTAAAATTTGGTTCTCTGTGGCAGCTGCCTGGATCCGCGCCGCAGTGTTTACCGTATCGCCAATTACGGTATAATCCAAACGCTTCAGGCTTGCCGATCCTATATTTCCTGAAATCATTTCACCGCTTTTGATGCCAATGGAAACCTTTGGATTAAAAGCATTATTTCCTTCTGAGGGCGCTAAACTGTTTATGGCTTTACGTACAGCAAGTGCGGCATCTATGGCGCGGTCCAGATGATATTCGCCCTTGAAAACTGCCATAATAGCGTCCCCGATAAACTTATCGATATAGCCTTCCTGAGCCATGATTTCCTTTACCATGATATCAAAATAGGTGTTTATCATTTGCACCACCACATCCGGTGGGGCGGTTTCACTGATTTTAGTAAACCCGCAAACATCAATAAATAGTACACTCCCCTCTATGGTTTCATTGTCCATAAGACTGGTTTCGTATTCCCGACTGCCCATAAAGTTTAGCACGGTATCATCCACATACATGCGCAGGATATTGTTTTCTTTTACGGCTTGGAGCGTCTTTTTAAGGATGGTCACATGGGCAATAGTTTTTTCTATGGTGACCTCTAAATCTTTAAAATCGATAGGTTTGGTTATAAAATCAAAAGCCCCTCTATTCATTGCGGTGCGAATGTTCTCCATATCGCCATAGGCAGAAACAATAACCGATTTCAACAGATGATTTTGTTCGCTTAATTTACTCAATAGCGTAAGCCCATCCATCTCCGGCATATTGATGTCGCTCAATACCAAATCCACATCCGGATGTTCCATGAGCTGCTCCAGGGCATGTCGGCCATTCTCGGCAAAAACAAAATCGTATTCATTTTGGCGTATTTTTTGTCTGAAGCGTTGTTTTATCAATACTTTCAAATCTTCTTCATCATCTACTACAAGTATTTTGGTCATCATGGCACTGACTTTTGTTTAGTTTAAGAGCGAGTTGATTTCATTCTTTAATGATTCAAAATCAATGGGCTTTGTAAAGAATTCTTTAGCTCCGGATTGAATGGCCTTGTTATAATTTTCACTGTCACCATAGGCTGAAATCATACTTACTTTAATAAAAGGAAACCGCTTTTTCACTTTTTCGAGTAATTCCAGACCTGTCATCCCGGGCATATTAATATCCGAAAAAATATACATCACATCCGGCGGAGTATTTTTTTCTAACAAATCTAAAGCCTCCTGACCCGAAAAGGCAAAGAGGAATTCCAGATCTTGTGTTTTGATTTCTCTTCTGAACTTTTGGCGAAAAAGCATCTCAACATCTTTCTCATCATCAACTACTAGTATTCTCATTATTCTTTAATTTTGGCGATTAGTGGTAAGCGAATTTCAAAACGGGTGAAGGCATCCAATTCAGAGGCAATGGTAATGGTACCGTTATGCTTTTTAATGATGTCATGCGTTATACTCAATCCAAGACCCGTGCCCTCAGTACCTTTTTTGGTGGTAAAAAAGGGCTGAAATAATTTATCTTTAATAGCTTCGGTAACCCCGGGACCATTATCTTCAATGTCTATGGCGGCCATGCCGTTGCCCGGATTTTTTGTTGAAACTTTTAATACGGGCTTATAATCCTGGTACCCCGGTTGCAGTCCTTTGGTGCGCATAGCGTCAAAAGCATTTTTACAAAGGTTAAGAATAACCCGACTAAAATCTTCCGGGTTTAAATCTACCATAGGTAACGCCTCATCTAAGTCGAGCTCTATTTTTACATTGATGGTTGTTTTCCCGGCCCGCATGCCATGGAAGGCCAGATTTACATATTCCTTGATGAGTGCATTAACATCGGTGGGCTCCATTTTTCCTGTTCCTCCCCGGGAATGCATCAGCATGGATTTTACAATATTATCGGCACGGGTACCATGCTGATGTACTTTCTTAAGATTTTCTTCCACTTCGTTCAGTAGTGATCCTATCTCTTCCGTTGTTTCATTTTTAGTTAATTTGGCAAGCTCCAGACGTATTTCTTCCAAATATTCTAAACTGAGCTCCGAAAAATTATTGATAAAATTCATGGGATTTTTAATCTCATGAGCGATGCCCGCTGCCAATTGTCCCAGGGACGCCAGCTTTTCCGATTGGATAAGTTGGGATTGGGTTGCTTTTAGATCTTCGTACGCCTTTTCTATTTCACGGGCTTGTGCCAACTCTTTTTCCCGGGTTTTTTCTTTTGCTCTAGCCATTAATCGCCCGGTCTGCATTTTCACCAACCCATATACCAATAACCCAAAAACCAATGCATATAGCAAATAGGCCCACCAGGTAGCATACCATGGTGGAAGTACTTCAAAGGAATAGGTAACTTCATCGGAGAGCGTGCCAAAGGTGTTTTTGGCTCTTACCCGGAAGTTGTATGTGCCGTAGGGAAGGTTTGTAAATTCACGAAAGGTTTTGTTCTCCCAAGTAGACCAGCCCTTGTCAAAGCCTTCCAAGTAGCTTTGATAGCTCATCAATTGTTCTTGAATGTAGAATGGGGCAATATAATTAAAGCTGATTTTATTGCTTTTAAATTTCAATTCCGGCCTTTCATTTTCCAAATATTCCGGCAGTTCTAAAGGGTTATCTCCGGAGCGTATGGATTTAAAATATAAGGGTACTTTATGGTCTATTTTGTAATCTTTGTTGGGATCCAACCGCAATACGCCTTCATCCGTACCAAACCAATACACTCCATTGGGTTCCGTAAACGAAGCTGTGGTTGTGCTTGAAGTGATTAGATTAAAAGGGTAGGATTGTAAGGCATAAGAACCATCCGCTTGCAATTTGGCGAGTCTTTTCTCCCCTTTAAAATTTAGGAAAACATCACCAAATTGGTTAGAACTAAGACCGTAAACATCCAAATTAACGGAGGCAATTTCGTCTGAGAAACTAAAAACAGTATCCCTAACGAAACGTTCAGTGCGTTTGTCGAAAAAATAAAACCCTTGAACCCCGGAGGTATAAATCTTACCATTTACGTTAACTGCCACCCCGGATAACCCTCTAATACCGTCGTCTTTACTGAATTCTGTGACTTTGGCATTGGGTACATCTAAGTTACCGGATGCCGTCTTAGGTATATTTATCCGGTATATAGTACCGGCCTGAGTTCCTCCCCAAATCTCACCTTCGCCGTCTTCCCTAAGTGAATAGATATATCGTTCAACACCCGGAATAGGACCAATAAAATCATATTGGTAATCTCCGTCAGGTTTACGAAACCGCTTATAAAGATGTATCCCCATACCTCCACTTATAAAAACGTAGTCGGGGTGTCGTTCAGAAATTAGGATCTTTATAATATTGAAACTTTCAGTCCCCACAATTAAAGTGCCTTTATTGCCTTGAATTTTAAAGACCCCGTCTCCACTTGCTAACATTTGGTTAACATCCGCCTTCAAATCAAAGACCTGAGAACTTGTTAACCCTTCAATTTGTTTAATTTTTCCATCTATTTTATCCAAATAAAGCACATTGGTAGATGTTCCTATGTACAGATTGTCATCATAGGCACCCAGGGAAAGTACATTTCCAACTTCGTAATCCTGCGAATCGAAGCGGGTAACTGGCGAAAAGATTTCAATTTTGGAAAGTCCGTTGTTCGTGCCAACCCATAGATTTTCATAGTCATCTAAATGAAAAGCATAGACGCTTTGATCGGGGATAGAATTTTTGACATTGAATTGAGATTTGACCTTTCCACTTTGGTCAATGATATAAAAACCATGCCCCAAAACACTTAGGGCATAGGTGTCATTGGGTAGGGCCAAGGCCTTGTATAAACTTCTTTCCTGAAGAAGATGATCAATTTCGGTAGGGAATGGCTGAAAGGATGATCCGTCATAGCGATAGAGTCCACCTGAAAAAGCTCCTACTAAAAACTCATTTTGTTTTTTATAAGGCAATAAAACCTGCACCCGGTTTTCACCGAGAAACGCACTGCCCGGAATAAGTGTCAGGCTG
>JBGTEN010000050.1:0-17884 GCA_041747755.1 Arenibacter sp.
TTTTTATGAATTTCATTCCAATGAATCCAAAAATCCCGAAGCTGTACTTTTTCATTCTTTAGGGCATTGGCGTATTTCTCCGGGCTTTCATGATGTCTTGTGGAACCCGGCCTTTTTGATGGCGGCAAGTCAGCTTTTAGGGAATAAAGCCGTTCGTTTTTGGCACGACCAATTGTTTTGTAAACCGCCGCGCCACGGTGGGGTAGTGGCATGGCATCAGGATTATTCCTATTGGACAAGGACCATAGCCATGCAACATCTTACCTGTTGGGTGGGTCTGGATGATGCTACTACGGAAAATGGGTGTCTGCAATATATCCCTAAAAGTCATTACTGGGGATTATTGGATAAACCCGAATTGGCAGGAGATATGAACGGGATTATGGCGTACCTCACCGAGGAGCAGAAAGCAGAATTTACTCCATTACCGGTTGAACTAAAAAAAGGCTATGCCACTTTTCATCATCCTTTATTGGTACACGGCTCCTACGAAAACAAATCCGATCGGAGTCGCAGAGCCTTTGTCCTTAATGTTTTTGCAGATGGGGTAGTGAGCAATACGGATGACGAACTGCTTAAGGGAGTTCCTGTAATCAAGAAGGGCAAAAAAATGCAAGGCAAGTATTTCCCTTTACTATTTCCTGGTTAAAAGCATATTGAATTCAAAACTTTTTTCGTTATTCGCACAAAATTTAAAAGAATGACACTATTTGTGGATATGGACGAAGTAATTGCCGATACCTATAATGCGCACATAATTCGTTACAATAAAGAATTTCAGGAAAACCTGACCGAAGCAATGTGTTTGGGAAAAGAAGTATGGCAATGTGTACCGGAAGAACGGCAAGAGAGTATTCACAAGCATGCTTCTTTAGACGGATTTTTTACCGATTTGGTACCTATTAAGGATAGTCAGGCTGTATTAAAGGAACTTTCCCAAAAATATGAGGTCTATATTGCCTCCGCTGCTATGCAATATCCTAAATCCTTAATTGAAAAATACCATTGGTTAGATGTGCATTTTCCCTTTATCCATTGGAGAAAACGGATACTCTGCGGGGATAAGCATATCTTACACGGAGATATTTTGATTGATGACCGTACGTTTAATCTGGAGACGTTTAAAGGGAGGTCTATCATGTTCACCTCGCCCCATAATATTCATACAAACGGTTACGAACGCGCAAATAATTGGTTGCAACTGGCAGATATGCTACTTTAGTTTTTTGTAAAGTATACTGGTGTATTTTTAGAATCATGATTATTTTACTTTTACTGAATTTGTTACTTTTGATTAACAAACCCAATAAATATGCCGAACAAACCCAAACTTCACCAGAATCTTTTTATTATCAAATACCTAAATGAGATTATACCACTTAGTGCCGGACTTAAAGCGTATTTGGCAGCTAATATCAAAAGTAAGGTTTTTGCAAAGGGAGAAATTGTTTGTCGTAAAGGGGAAATATGTAGGAATATTTATGTTATTAAAAGAGGTTTGGTAAGAGGTTTTTTTCTTGGTGATTCATATGATGTTACCACTTGGATTAGCTGGGATAATGAGCTTTTCACCTCCATTAATAGTTTTTTTAAAAACCAGGTAGACATCGAAAATATTCAGGCCTTAGAGGAAACACATTGTGTTTATTTGAAATATGAAGATCTAAATTATTGCTTCAAGCATTTTCCGGAGATGAAGGATTTATATCGCATATTAATGGAAGAATACTATTTCCATGCTGAGAACAGGGCCTATATGGCTAGAATACCCAATGCAGTAAATAGATATAATCATTTCGCTTCCAAAATCCCCGCGGAAATACTAAATAGAATTCCAAAGAAGTATTTGGCTTCTTTTTTAGCCATGCGTCCGGAGACTTTATCAAGAATATTAAAGACCACTTCTAAATTAGAAAAACAAATAATCACAGACCAATTGTTTTAATCAGATTTTAGGAATCACATTACTCCATGGACTTCTTTTTCGCTATTAAAATATCCTCACTGGGTTTTCGGCTACGTATTACAGATTAATTTTAGGTTATTTACTAATCATGAAAGGCATACTTTCTTTCGATTCATGGATGGCTATACCTTCTTTGGGTAAATTCAAGAAAAATGTACCCTTTTTATACATACCATTTTTTTGAAGATTATTAAGCCGAATTTGAAAGTTTTGTCAGCCAAAATAATACCCCGGGGACCTCTCAAAATGGGGTACAGCGCTTTTCTGTTAATTTTATTGTCATATGAGCAATTGTAATTGCAAAATCGCGGCTAGGTTTGAATTTGTATAAAGCATAAAGCCTCATATCATGAAAAGAATGCTAATTTCTTTAGGTTATGGACTTGCATATTTGGCAATGATTGGTTTCTATTCTTATTTACGTCTAAAAGAACCTGGAGACAATAGTTTGGATAGCCAATCCCATAGAAGTCAGCTTAAAAAAAGTTTGCCCGGAAATCAGATAGAAAAGGGAAAACAACTAAATTCTGTAAATAGTTCCAGAGTACTCACCAAAAACATAAATGATAGCGTAAGCCAACCTTTGAGGAAGTATTCCAGTTTTAGATAAAACACGGTACAATTATGGGCTGAATATAAGATCACACTAGGGGACTAATATTAGCTTTTTGTATGCTCTTTTGAGAAAGCAGTGCTAATAGATAGTTTATTTTCAATACGGTTAGGATTAAATGTAAATGAATTAAAGCGGGTAATTGGCTTACAGTATTTTAGCCAATAAATAATTAAAATTGAATTGTATGAAAACTTTAAAATTAACAACAGCGGTTTTTCTGATGATCATGTCTTTTGGAGCTATTGCCCAAACTCAGGATGATAAAAAAATAATTGCGGATGCCCAAGAAGCAAAAGGGACACTTTTGAGCACCACGCCTGATTTAGCTGGCTTTTTTACAAAATCAGCCGGCTACGTAATATTTCCAAATGTTGGGAAGGGTGGATTCATCGTAGGGGCAGCGTCCGGGAACGGAGTGGTTTATGAAAATGAAGTTGCTCTAGGTATGGCAGATTTAAAGAAATTAAATATTGGGCTACAGGCTGGTGGACAATCCATCATAGAGGTCATATTTTTTGAGACACCAACAGATTTGGATCGATTTAAGAAGGGTGAATTTGAATTTGCTGCCGAGGCGTCAGCAGTAGCTTTAAAATCAGGAAAGGCAGTTAACGCTAAGTATAAAGAGGGAGTCGCAGTTTTTGCGCTGCCCAAAGCAGGGTTAATGGCGGATGCCTCTGTAGGCGGACAGAAGTTCACCTATAAACCATTCTAGAACATAAAGAATTGCAAAAAAAAAGACCGGTTTTATCGGTCTTTTTTAGTTTGAGCATAGTTGTATTATGTAATATGGCACTTTTTAATCGTAAACGGAGTTCGATTTTCCATATGTTTTGAGTTAAATTTTTGATGAATTGGGCTCCTTAAATGGATTTATAGTGAGTATATTTGAAGTATAAGTAGGTTAGAACAATTGTTTTGTCTCGAGTAAAATGATTGTTTATAAATAAGAAAAGAGAACGTGGGGACGTTCTCTTTTTTTTATAGTTATTGCTCTCTTTGGCAAAATATGAATTACTATTTCAACATAAATTTAAGAAGGCATATTTGGCAAGGTCCAGCCATTATTATACATGTGCTTAATATATTCCGAAGCAGCTTCCAAGGCATTCAATTCTACATGTTCTACATTCCAATTGGGGTTTCCGTTGACCATTTGAAATCCAAAAGATTTTACCACCTTCATTGTTTCATGGGTTGCAATATTTGTAAATTTCATTTGCTTTCCATCCCATTTTAAAATCTTGTTTAAACCTTGCAACCGAATTGCTAATACACCTAATAGAACCATTTCATTAAAAGGTCCGGAATAGCCAAAATGAGAAGAAGTTTTAACTCTATTATTGGGAGATTCCTTGCATGCGCGAATCCAGTCCTGTTCATGAGGACCATCAATGTACCTTACAGCGCCTGGTACCCGGCGCAAATAGGGCGTTACATTGGGAATCCTTCCAGAGAGCAACCTGGGATTAAACCCTCCTGATCCGCAAATTAAAGTGTCTTTAGTACCAACTAACATACAACCTCCTAAGCCATCTTCCATTAAAGGTATCCCGTCCGCAAGCATTTCCGGTCTATCCGGTAAAAATCCGCCATCATACCAATGTACTTTTACGGCTGGCATTTTTATCTTTTCAAGGGCTTTTCTTTCCGGAAAATCAAAACGCACCTTTTCCGCGTTTGGAGCACTTTCCGTATTTTGTCCAGTAGAACTTCCGGAAATCGCTTCAGGATATTGTAAATGTAATGCTCTATAAATAGGATCAAGAATATGACACGCCATATCCCCAAAAGCACCTGTTCCAAAGTCCCAAAACCCTCGCCAATTCCAAGGGGTGTATAATTGATGATATGGACGATGGGGTGCAGGACCAACAAAAAGATCCCAATCAAAATTCTTTGGAATTTCCATCGCTTCTTTGGGTCGTTCAAGACCTTGAGGCCAGATAGGCCTGTCCGTCCAGGCATGAGCCTCTGAGACTTCTCCTATTTCACCATTCCACACCCATTCACAGAGCTGTCGGACCCCATCTCCTGAATTCCCCTGATTTCCCATTTGAGTTGCTACAGGATGCTTTTCGGCCAGTTTTGTCAATAATCGGGATTCATAAACGGAGTGGGTAAGTGGCTTTTGACAATATACATGTTTGCTCATGGTTATCGCTGTAGCAGCAATAGCAGCATGTGTATGATCAGCGGTAGCGATTACAACTGCATCAATTGAATTGTCAAGCTCCTCAAACATTTTCCTCCAGTCGTAAAATTTTTTTGCTTTGGGAAAAACAGCGAAGCATTTTTGGGCATAATTCCAATCAATATCACAAAGCCCAATGATATTTTCTGTATTCATCGCCATAAGATTGTTCATTCCTTTTCCGCCTACCCCTATACCCACAATATTTAATTTGTCGCTGGGTGCCTTATGACCAAGACCACTTATTACCGTACTGGGAACAATTGAAAATCCTACTCCGGCAAGGGCGGTTTTTTTCATAAACAATCGGCGAGAATTTGTTTTGTTTTTCATTAGAGAAAGTTTGAAGCTTCCTTTAAAGATAATATTAATCTTAATTGAAGTATTAGAGTTATCGTAATTTAATGCATATTGCAATAGAAGAAGAAAAGTGCAGCTTGTATGTTCTTACAACTAAACATAGGAGTTGTTGTAATTTTTCAAATTGTAAATACGTGAGTTAAAAATTAATTATAATATTCTCTTAGAAGAGCATGCAATACATCTGAAGCTGAATTAATCAAATGAGTCGATAAACTTAGTAAATAATAAAAATTATCACAAGATGAATAAAATTATAAGAGCGCTTATAGCAGGGTATGGAGCAAAAAAATTAGGTGGCGGATGTTTTGGAACCATAGTAGTTTTTGTTATCATTTGGTTGCTTTTGGGGCAGTGCAGCTAAAAACCAATCCAAAGCACAAAGTTGTTTTAAATTTTACTAAAAGAGATTGCTAGGAAGGTGCCTTCTAACAAATTGCTTGCACTTAAAAGTTAGGTTGGTTCTACAGCAAAAGGGAATTTATTTATTTATTCTTTTGGTTGCAGCGCCTTAAACAATTTTTTACCCAAAACAAAAAAGGATACCTAATGGTATCCTTATGAAATTAGGCTATTTTACTTTTAATGTAAATCCTCTAATTTTTTAATGGTTTCCAGATCTTGCGAAATGGTATTCATTTGATGGATAAGCAAATCCGATGTACTGGGAGGAAGACTAGTTTCTTTCAAAACCGACTTATATTCTTCTACGGCTGCATTTTCGCCGGTTATGGCTTCTTGTAACATGGCTTCATCATTATCGGATGAAAATAGTGCTTTTATATCCATCCAGGTTCTGTGAGCTGTTCCTGTAACACTTCCGCTTTTATTTGGTTCTTGACCAAAACTGGTAAGTTCTGATTTTAATTTATGTCCAAAATCTAGACGCTCTTTCGATTTGCGAATAAAGTAACCTTTTAATCTTGCCTCTTTTGCATTTTCTGATGCCTTTTTAAAGCCTTTCTCGGCATCATAGGTTTTTTCCAATAAATCATTTAATTTGTTTCCAATTTTTTCTGAATACGTGCTCATTACTATAATTTTTAGATTAATTGGGCATTTGTAGATGCTGCCCGGAATACATCAAAATAAGTTGTATGCTTCCCTTCAAAATTAAGTTTTATGCTACCCGTATTCTTGTTCAAAAGAGATTTAAACTAACTCATTTACTATGGAGATAGGCATAGAGCATACTCGGAGCCATGGTCATATAACATTTTATCACTATTTAAGAAAAACTATTGGAGAAAGATGAGCTGTAACGTTGGGTTTAGAATTTGAATTATCAATTTTATATACTTACTTTAGATAATATTGTCATCTAATTTAGAGCGATTTCGGAATTAAATGGAACATCAATTCATTGAAAAAAGAGTTAATATGACATTACTCTTATCCCTTGGAAGGCTTGGGTTGGAGATCCCCCTATAGAAAATGGGACGAAATAATAATAATAGGCGAATTACTCCCAATAGTGATTGGGATGACCACTTAAAAAACACAGGTATTGAGCTCCGAATACCCAGGGTAAAACTAAATAAATATTACCAGATGAAATATTGTTTAAAAGTTGTTCTTTTTGTACTTGCGTGTTTAGTTTGCGACGCCCAAGAAAAGGATGAAAACCAATTCATATTATTGGGAAAAGTAAAACCCAGAAACGCTAATGAGATCAAAGGTTCAAATTGGCTTTTGGGATGTGAGACATTGGACAGAGACTTTACAGATTATGACCAATATAAGGAATACCTCATTCCATTAGGTATTAAGCGTCTTAGACTTCAGGCAGGCTGGGCCAAAACTGAAAAAGTCAAAGGACAATACGATTGGGCTTGGCTGGACCATATTGTAAATGATGCAGTAAGCCGTGGATTAGAGCCGTGGCTTCAATTTTCTTATGGTAATCCTATTTATCAAGGCGGAGGAGGTATTAATCTTGCTGCGGGAGTCCCGGAATCAGATGCTGCCTTATCAGCATGGGACCAATGGGTTGAGGCATTGGTGAAACGTTACAAAGGAAAGGTAAACGAATATGAGATTTGGAATGAACCAAACTTCGGTGATAATTTATATAATACACCTGAAAAAGCTGCTGCATTACATATCCAAACTATAAAGATTATCAAAGAATATCAACCGGATGCAAAAGTTTCAGGATTAGCATTGGGACATATTGATCTCAACTATGCAGATCAATTTTTCAAAGCACTTTACGAGTCGAGCACACTTTCATTGTTTAACAATATGACCTACCATGACTATGTCTACAATCCCGATGTACATTATAACAAAGTGTTACAGTTGAAAGAAATATTAGAAAGGTATGCTCCTGATATTCCTCTAAGGCAAGGTGAAAATGGAGCACCTTCCCTAAATGGTTTTGGTAGAGGTGCTCTGGGAAATCATGATTGGACAGAACTTTCACAGGCAAAATGGAATACGAGAAGGATGTTAGGAGATCTTGGACATGATATAGAATCAAGTGTTTTTTCAATCATTGATATGGCTTACACCAGTGGTCCGATTAAGTTGTTGAATGTCAAAGGCTTGCTTATGTCAGATTCAACAAAGCATGTGATTAAACCGAAATTGGCATATCATGCCGTCCAACATATTACTAGCATTTTCGACCATTCTTTGGAACGCATCAAAAATATCAAACAAACCTATAATGGGAACTTGGTGCCCGAAAACCCGAATGATATTGCAATGACCAAAAGTACTGATCTGGGTTTTGCTGTTTACGGCTACCGGCACAAAGAAAGTAAGCTAAATGCTTATACTATTTGGAAGAATGAGAGTATTCCAGACAATTCTACTGAAAAACAGAATTGCCATTTTACATTTACGAATGCAAATTTTAATGATCCGGTTTATGTGGATATTATAACAGGGGAGGTATTTGAAATTCCTGATGACAAGTGGATGAAAGCTGGCCCGAAATATTCTTTCCGAGATATTCCCGTTTATGATGGCCCCATACTAATTGCGGACAAAAGCTTGGTCTTAATCCAGTAACCCTTGTGTAGCAGAAGATATTCAAACAAATTGAAAGGATATGAATACGGTTAAATACTCACTTTCACATGTGGAAGTATGTATTCATTTTTTTAATAACCATATTTATGGTATTTACCTTTGATGACAGAAATACGTCAGACAGGGTGGAAAAAGTTTTTATTTGCTGAATGGCATTCCAAAAAAATTCGTCAAAAATTAATTAAGACTTTCCAAGTAAGTCAATAAATCTCTAAGGTCTTGATCGGTAAGCATTTGTTCAAGCCCATTTGGCATCAAAGATTCCTTGATCATACCATAATCCGCTATATCCTGTTTATTTACTGATATGAATCTTTTTGTTTGGGTATATAGCTTAATGTCATTGTTGCCTACATCAATCTGCCTTCCCTGTTCCAATGTTCCGTCTTTTAGTTTGATGAACCAGCCCTGCCATTCTGGGCTCATTTCATCAGAGGGATACAACAAAGAAGCAATCAGCTGATTCCGGTCTTTGGATTTTCCAACATTGCTAAGATTCGGACCAAGATCTCCGCCTCTTCCTTCCATGGCATGGCAGGTAGAACAAAGAGATGAATTGGAGAAAAACACTCTTCGACCCCTTTCACTGTCGCCTGTTCCATCTAATAAAGCATTCCATGATTTCTCATCAGCAAGTTTGGGTCTATTTTTAAATTCATGGCCTAAGCCTAGTTGTATTTGTTGTTGAAATCCCTCTGTAGTTTTCGATACATTAAGGTTTTTTTCAAATGCCTCTCGAACTTTTGGTTTAGATGTTTTATACCTTAAAAACCTCGCCGCTTCTATCCTTATGTTTTCTTCCTCACTTTCTAATAATGGCATTATTTGATCCCAATTCTCCAAAGGCTGTCTTGAAAGACTTGCCAATGCCTCAGATCGGACGGACTCTTGGTTTTTACTGTCTAAGCTGATTGCCAGAAGTCTGTTTGCAATATCCTTGTCTGGTACGAATTGTAAAGTCCTGATTGTTTCCAACCTAATTGCATTGGGTATTCCTGAGGATAAAAATGAAAGTAGTAATTCTTTGTGGTCCTCAGGATTATCCAAAAACCTTAAAGCAAAAAACCGTATTTCGATTGGGTTTTTACTGTTCCGGACAATATCAGAAACGAAATTTTTGGGAAGCTCTCTTTTCAGCGCTTGGGATTTGGATTGAAGCTGGTTGTGAAATTCATTGACAAAATTAGGCTGAAGTAATTTTACAGTCTCCAAATATGTTTCGAAAAGGTCATTGGAAGGTGAACCTACAGTAAGTGCATTTTCAATTTCATCTTTAAAAGTGACCATTTGGGAAGATCCTATCCAGATCAAAGCCATTTTTCTGATATGGACGTTGGGATCTGTCAAAAATCTTTGGGCTAGCATTTCCAGATCCTTATCTCTCGATTTTTTTGCTGCGAGTAATGCACCTAGCCTGATTTCGGAATTTGGTTCATTTGCTAAAATTTTTATTTCCTCACTTCTATTGGTTAATGCAATAATTCCTACATGTTTTTGGAATGGGTCATCGGATTGCAAGTAGGATTTCAAATCCACCAAGAGCACTGAATCCAATGACTTCGAGGTTTTTTCCCAATTGTTGTGAAAGGGTTGGTTTAAATTACGTGTTCTAGGAAATACTTTCTCATTGTCTTTTGAGGAGAGTTTCCAGATTTTACCTCTGCGATGATTTGGATAATATCGAATTACCCAATCTGTAAAATAAACATCACCTTTGCTGTTTACGGCAAAAGCAACTGGTCTAAAATCTTCTCCGCCTTCTACAATAACTTCCGCATTTCCTGTTACCGAAAGGCCATTTTCCTGCATGTTGATTCTTACAATGGTACTTTCTTCCCAGATGGCACAGAGCATTTGATTATCATAATCTTGAGGCAAATTGGTCAAGCTTGCATTTACCAATCCAGATGGTGCCTCCCCTAAAGGCACTGCCATGGGCAGGGTTCCAGGAAGTTCTCCGTTCCAGGCAAGGTATGGATGGATACCACTTCCTCCAAAAAGAGATTGATATCCGAAATCTGAATTATATACCGCATGAACGAGCCTGTTAGGTCCCCTGCTATCAGGATCATTATCGGCTACCAGCAATCGACCGTCATTATCAAACTTTAGGTCAAACGGGTTCCAGTAACCTGTGCTGAAAATTTCAACTTGAGACCCGTCCCATTTTGCCCTTATTATATTGCCACCATCGCCATACCCGGATACCTTACTGCCATCACTTCCTTCAAAATTCCAGTATTCGCTTCCGGTATTACCCCTTCCAACGTACATATATCTATCATCTGAAAATGTGATACTTAGCAGCGCAGAGTGGGCATAGACATTTTGGGGCTTTTTGAGCTCCATAAGCTTCATTTTTTCCTCACTAACACCATCACCATCCCTATCATAAAATACCCAAACTTCCCGTGAAGTAATAAGATACAAATGGCCCTCCGGAGAGAATGCCAAATTCATTCCTTCCTTGATCCCTTCAGCAAACACTGAGATTTTATCAAAATGGCCATCTCCATTGGTATCTTCAAAAACCTTGATCAAATCCCCATCAGGTCCTTGATAATCCTTTGGAGGCAGATGGGTATGGGATTCCAATACATATAACCTGTCTTTGTCATCGATTGCTATTCCAATGGGAGTGACGATATCAGGCTCTTCAGCTACAAGAGAGAGGACCAATCTGTCATCCAACACGACTACTCCTTCTGGTAATTGATTTATGGATGAATCTTTAGGTTTACATGAAAAAAATAAGTGGGTTGTCAGAAAAATCAGAATTAATAAATTGAGTTGTGGCTTGGGATAAAATGAATACATAAAATGGGTGTCAGAAATAAGTGTGATTTTTTATGTTTTGATCCTGATTTTGCCAAGATCATTACAATCAAAAACCTTCCGGAGTTTATCCAGGAGGGTTAGAGATTAAGTTCAACTTTCATATTTTTTGAAAAGGTCGTAGGCCCGAGTGAGGTCTTTTATAAGGGTGTCTTCATTTCTAGGAGGCGCCATCTCAATGAGGAGATAGCCTTCATATCCATAATCTAGCATTTTTTGGATAACAGCATCATTTTGGGTTACCCCATCACCATAATTGACCACTTTATGTATGCCAAATTTTTCGGTGTCCTTAAGATCAATATGCATGATTTTCGAATGGAATTTTTCCACCACATCCAAAAGCTTGACATTGGAACCATCAAAATGTCCGTTGTCCATGCACATACCAACATGGGTAGAATCCACTTCATCAAAGATTCTGTCATAATCTTCTATGAATTCAATATTGTTGTTGGCATGATTCTCTACCATTACAAGGACATCCATTTCTTCAGCAGCCGGAGCAATTTCTTTTAGGCAGGCAATGACAGCTTCCAAACCCCCGTTCTTTCCTCTTCCGGCACCGGTAAACTTTACCCTTCTACACCCAAGTTCTTTGGCCGCATGCATGTTCCAAAGTTTATGCGTCACATCTTTGATGATATTACCTTCGACACCGAAGCCGGAACCCTGTACACATATTGGCTTAAGATCTAGCTGTTGGCATCTTTCTTTGATACTGCGAATTCCAGTAGGGGTCAATGTTCTGGCATACCAGCAATTGAACTCCACATTTTTGAAGGGGAGTTTAGGAAGGATTTCAAAAGCCTTTTCAAAATTGTGGTCATCGAAACCATCCATGGTAATGGTTGCTATGGCGAGTTCAATTTTTTTCTGATTTTTAAATTTCGAATTTATAGAAGTTGCCAATAAATCTGGAATTACACTTAATCCTGTAATTCCTAAACCGGCTTTTTTCAAAAATTCTCTTCTATTTTCACTGTTAGGCATGTGACATCTCATCTAAAGCACTCTTTATCAATGCTAAAATAAACAGAAATTTTTTAAGTTGGTTATTTATGCAATTGCCTGCACTAAGCCAGAGGATTGATTTGGTATTTGTTTTTGAACTGTCCGTTGAAACTGGATAGGTTTGTTGAACTCACATTCAAACCAGATTTCTGCCACACTTTTGTTGTTTTCCTGTAGTAATTTGGCGACATGATACAGCCTCACTTCGTTTACAAAATTGACGAAGCACTTCCTCGTTCTTTGGCTAAAACACCTTGAAAATGAATTCGGTGATAAGTTGACAACCTTGGGAACAATGGATAAGAATTTTACATTGCACCGTAACAACTTTGAAAAGCAACTTCGAAATCTGGCATTAACAAATCCCCTGTTTATTAATTCTCAACCGGTTAATCTCACAATGGGATGTGAATGTACTGATGATGAAGTTATTAAAAAGACGATATTTGAATTAAATAAGTTAGGTAAACATAAAGGAAGATAAAATTATGATTAAGCAATTAATTCTAAGTGCAGTAGTACTGTTCTTGTTGACAGGGACCACAAGGGCGCAATCCCAGCTATTTGCTGAACCTCCAGGAATGGTTTCTTATACGTATCGCAACAGTTTCCAAAAAGATGTAGCCGCAACATTAGACACTATTCAGTCTATGGGCATAAAGGATATGGAATTTTCCAATCTCTTTGGGAAATCCGCTTCCGAATTAAAGGCTTTGCTGGATGAAAGAGGAATGCATTGTTCCTCTTTCGGTGTGAGCTATCAGGATTTGATCACCAAAACTAATCAGGTTGGCGAAAATGCAAAAACACTTGGCGCAAAATACGTTCGGGTCGCATGGATTCCCCATACTGCCTCTTTCGATCTGGCCGTTGCTGAAAAAGCGATTGCTGATTTCAATGCTGCCGGGAAGATTTTGAGAGATCAGTTTGACCTAGCTTTTTGCTATCATAACCATGGCTATGAATTTCACCCTCATGGTGATGGAAACCTTTTCGACTATATAATTCAAAAAACTGACCCTAATTATGTGAGTTTCGAAATGGACATCCTATGGACCTTTTTTCCTGGAGAAGACCCCGTTTATTATTTAGAAAAATATGGAGACCGCTTTAAATTGATGCATTTGAAGGATCTGAAAAAAGGAGTAGAAGGAAACTTATCGGGAGGCACACCGGTGGAAAATGATGTAGCCTTGGGAACGGGACAACTGGATATCCCCGCAATCTTGGTAGCAGCTAAAAAAGCGAATGTGAAGCATTTTTATCTGGAAGATGAAAGCCCCATCTATCATAAGCAAATCCCGCAAAGCATGGCGTATTTGAAAAGCCTGAAAAAATGAGAAAGCTTTTGCCAATCATTTTTATAACCTTCTTTTTTTGCTTTGAATCCACAGCTCAATATGCTAAATGGACAGATAAGGCATTGATTCTCACTAATGGTGTTGTCGAGAGAACCATTTTACTCCCAACCAACAATGGGAAGTTTATCACAACTTCTTACAAACCTCTACAAGGAGAATTCAAGTATTTTACGACCAACAATCTTGACTTTCAGTTTGAATTTGGAGGTGAAAAATATTCGGGTGAAAGTAATTGGAAACTGCTCAAAATTGAATCTGCAAAAGATTCACTTGAAGGAAATGGTGCTCTAGTTTCCCTTCAAAGTAGCGATGATAAACTTCAAGTTGCGATCAAATTCCTTTTGTACCCCAACCTTCCTGTCATCAGAAAAAGCCTCTGTGTAACAAATCTTGGCACTGAGGTAGCCACTTTGGAATCTGTTGATGTGGAGCGGTTCTCGGTTACCGGTTATCTACCGACCACCTTTAGCTGGATTTACAGTGATTATGGCAGACGCCGATCAATTGGTCCTTATGAAGGAAATATGCAGGATGCACTGCTGATAGTGCACAATATGGACTGGGAAGCAGGGATTCTTATTGGCAATGAAGCAACTGGTGTTTTGAAAAGAACTTCAGTATTTTGGGAATCCCCTGAAATATCGGCAGGACTTACACACAAGGAAGCAAGATTTCCATTCAGGAAATGGATCAAACCCGGAGCGTCTTTTGAAACGCCCCAGATTTTCACCATGGCGTACAATAATCAGCGGGAACCAAATGAAATTCTCAATCTATCTCTTCCTGATTTTGTCAGGAAACACATGGGTATTCGCCTTTCTGAATTGGATGAAAAACCAACATTCGTTTATAATACATGGAATCCATTCAAGAAGGATATCAATGAAAAGCTGATTATGGAATTGGCAGATGCTGCCGCTGCTGCTGGGATGAAGGAGTTTGTAATCGATGATGGCTGGCAAAACAATTACGGAGATTGGGGAATAGACAAAACCAAGTTTCCCAATGGACTCAAGCCTGTCTTTGACTACATCAAATCTCTGGGGATGAAACCCGGATTATGGATTAGTGTCGGAAGCGCAGCGCCTGACAGTAAAGTGTACTATGAACATCCGGAATGGTTTGTCAAAGGTAAGGATGGCCAGTTTAGCAATCTTCATATTGAGATAGATGACACAGAAATTAGGTCTGCTTGTTTTAGTACAGGTTGGAAGGACTACATAAAGGATATTTTACTGGAGTTAAGCTTGGATTACGGTTTAGAATACCTCAAACTTGATTTTGCAGTGGTGTCCAGCGCATATGTTTTCAATCCTGAAGTGTCAGGCTGCTATGCAGAAGATCATGACCACCACACCGATCATCATGAATCCATGTATACAAACTATGAGCGTATGTGGGAGCTTTTTGACGAACTACACGCCGCTAAGCCAGACCTATTTATTGATTGCACTTTTGAGGCCATGGGAGGCTTGCAGCTGATTGATTTTGCCATGCTCAAACATGCTGAAGGAAATTGGCTATCCAACTATGAAGGAACCGATGGAGAAAAAACCGACATGCGCGTCAGAAATATGGCTTGGTGGAGATCTCCTGCCATGCCTGCCACAGCTTTAGTCATTGGCAATCCTCAAATGCAAGACGAGGGTTGGGAAATGCACATCCAATCAATTGCGGGAGCTTTGCCGATTATGCTGGGAGACCCGAGGCAATTGAATTCAGATGATCTTCAAAAGTACCGAGGCTATGCTGATTGGCTTCAAACCATGGAAGAAAAACATAGCATTATGAGCTTCAGGCAGGATTTATATGGCTTCGGAGAGCCAATGGAAGGGCACTGGGATGGTTTTCAACGGATTAATACCGACACAAAAAGCGGGGGAATAGTGGGGATTTTCAGGCACGGATCTGCCGATTCGAAGCGTAGGATTCTTGTGAAATATTTAGACTTATCAAGTTTTTATCAGATAAAATCAAGAGACGGTAAAATCCTTTACAAAATATCTGGAAGTGATTTAGCTACAAGAGGCTTTGAAGTTGAACTTTCTGAAAAATATTCAGGCGAGCTTTTGGAAATCAGTAAGGTTCAGGGAAAAATGAATTAGGTATCAATGACAAAAAAATTATATGCCATTAACTTAAATTATAAAATTTATGAAAAATATAACCAGAAGAAAATTAATTAAAAATGCAGGCTTACTTTTATTTGCAGGTTTATTTCACCCCTACATTGGTTTTTCGGGGTCAACTAAAAAAATCAAAACGATTCTATTAGTTTCCGGTTGGCAAGATGTAAATATTGGAGATATTGCCCACACTCCGGGATTGCTGAATGTTTTTCAAACCTATATGCCTGATACCAAAATCATTCTTTGGAAAAAAAGTAGGGGAGAGGAAGTAGGCCAACTTCTTAAAAAGAATTTTCCTAATGTTGAAATTATTTACGGGAATGTAGACCAAGAACAAAATGTAGACAATCCTGAAATCATGGAAGCTTTGAAAAAGGCAGATGTCATGGTTCATGGATCAGGACCGCTTTTGGTTGGCGCGGATAATCTTGCATTTTGGATGAAGAACACAGATAAGCCTTTTGGGGTTTTTGGAACTACACTACAGCTTCCAAGTGAGTATCACCAGAGCATTCTAAAAAGGGCTAGCTTCATCTTTACACGGGAAACCCTTTCTATAGAGCACCTTAAAAATGCCGGAATAGAAGGGGATCACATCAAATTTGCTCCGGATGCTACATTTTTTATGGATATCAGAAATGACCAGCAAGCTGAACAGTTTATGAAAGAAGCAGGTTTAGAAAATAGAAAATTTATTTGCGTGATTCCAAGGTTACGATTTACACCTTACTACCAATTCAATCCCAACAATAACGGTTGGTCAGATGCTAAAATCCATGAAGTAGAAACAGTTAATGAGGCAAAGAAAGAGGAGGACCATGCTAAACTAAGGGAGGCGATGATCGCGTATGTTAAAGAAACCGGTAATAAAGTTTTGGTATGCCCTGAGATGACCTATCAAGTGGATATCATGGATGAACTGCTAATTAATCCCTTACCTGAAGAAGTAAAACCGTTTATACTAAAAAGAGGCTACTGGTTTCCCGATGAAGCTGCTTCTGTTTATCGGAAGGCCTTAGCTGTTTTAAGTTTTGAATGCCATTCCCCAATCATTGCGGCCGTTAATGAGACTCCGTTTTTTTACCTTCGACAACCTGAGGATACAATCAAAGGACAGATGTATTATGATCTGGGTTTTGATGATTGGACTTTTGAAATAGAAGAAACTGAAGGTAATCAGATTACCAGTAAACTTCGGGAAATCTGGACTGACTTTTCCTCAGGGCAAGCTTACCTTAGAAAAAATATGGCGCAAGTCAGTAACATCTATAAACAAAGAGTAGAGGAAGTAAAAAAGGCAGTCTAATAGACTTTTTTTACAGATACTATGCTTTATATGAAGGTCATTCAAGGTAGCAGGGTATGTAGAAGTTCAGTACTTGTTCCAACATTTCCCCTTTCTTTATGATTTCTTTTACATGGTAAGCGGTAATAAAAGTCTAATTTTAGAAAGATTAAGACGGATTTTATGCAACACTTTTTTAAGGTATTCTTTCAGTTGCTTAAGAAAACTTTTGTGAGTTGGAATAACAATGATCCTTTTCCCAAAGGAGCCACAATTGCCTATTACACATTGTTTTCCTTGCCCTCCTTGTTGATTATTGTTACGACTATCGCGAGTTCTTTTTTTGAACGGGATGCAGTTCAGGGAAGAATTACAGCAGAAATAAGCGAATTTATAGGGGATGATGCGGCTAAGGCTATTGAGTCCATGATTATTAATGTATCCGCGTCGCAAGATTCTACCTTAGCCATTATCTTTAGTGTAGGCATGCTTCTTTTTGCAGCCACCGGCGTTTTTTTTCAATTGAAGAAAACAATTAACACCATATGGAGTGTAGCAGCCAAAAAGGCAAATTTTTTGCGAATGCTTATAGACCGCTTAATCTCATTTGGTATGGTGTTGGTAATTGGGTTTTTACTACTGATATCTTTGGTGATTTCTGCTCTGCTCAATATCCTTAAAGAGCATATAGAGCAAATTTCAGAAAGGTTGACCACTGTTTTAGTAGATGTTTTGAATTTCAGTATTTCTTTCGTAATTATCACAACTCTTTTTGCCGCCCTATTCAAGCTCCTACCAGATGTAAAAATCCGGTGGCGCACTACATATCACGGAGCGGTTTTAACAACTACACTTTTTCTTATAGGAGAATTAGCAATAGGGATGTATTTTGGTCAAAGTAAACCGGCGTCGGTTTATGGGGGTGCCGCGTCAGTTGTGCTGATACTGCTTTGGGTAAATTACATCTGTCTCATCTTATTTTTTGGCGCTGAATTTACAGTACAATATGCAAAATATAAAAATGAGGATGTAGTTCCCAATAGATTTGCTGAACCTGCTATACATCAAGAAATAGCAAAACTAAA
>JBGTEN010000051.1:0-3001 GCA_041747755.1 Arenibacter sp.
ACATAACCATTTAAACTAAGCAAAATATTTATTAGCTTAGAACTAAAAAACAATAGTCAAAGTCTCAAAAGAACCACCTTAACTATGAAAAGAGACCTTTTTGCAAACAAGCAGATTAAAACAAATCTGATTATCTATGCAGTATTCATTATAATTGCTATAATTGGTAGTTTTTATGGTAATGCAATAAGCGAAAATTATACCTTTTTGCGGGTATGGAATTATCAAAATATCCTTATTCTGGCTTTAGGCATTCCTTTTTTGTTTCTGCAAACCAAAGCCAATCTTCCCAACTTTTGGGAAATCCATATCTCAAACAAAAAAAGACTACTTTTCCCTTTAATAATTGGAGTAATCTTTGGAGTACTGGATATTATTGTCTTTAAATTGGTGCTTCATCCGGAACCTTACACTGAACTGCCACCATTTCTACAACCCTTTCCCTATTCTTTGTTTTTGTACTTCTCCGGTGCTTTGGAAATAGAAGTATTTTACCGACTTATCCCTTTAACTATAATTTTATTATTAGGTAAGTGGTATGATAGCGGAAAATACTTCAATGCTTTTTTTTGGACTGGTGCAGTATTAACTTCGTTGAGAGAACCTTTGGAACAACTTCCTGATGGAGGAATTCTTTTAATTATATATTCCTTAGTAACCGGATTTTTAATGAATTTTATACAAGCCATCTATTTTAAGAAAGCAGGTTTTATAGCATCACTAATCCTTCGTCTTGGGCACTATTTATTTTGGCATATTTTGTTAGGCATTTATGTTCAATATGTAGAATTACTAAACTGAAATAGCTTCTGGAAGTACTAATCACTCATGTCCGGTACGTTATCCAAAAGACCAAAAAAATTAATCTAACTTCTAATGGATGGGAAAAAGACCTTAGGTACTAAACGCTAAAATTACTAATAATGAGATCATCAAATAAAAAAAAACTGCCCCACGAATCTACTGACTTATTTTTAACCGATGGAGGATTAGAAACCACCTTGATTTTTTTAGAAGCATTTGATCTTCCTTATTTTGCTGCCTTCGATATCTTAAAAGATGAAAAAGGGTATGTCGCAATCCAAAACTACTATAGGCGTTACTTAAAAATTGCAAAAGACCATAAAACAGGCTTTGTTCTGGAAAGTCCTACCTGGCGAGCCAATCCGGATTGGATAGAGAAAATTGGCTATCCCGTTGGAGCCATAGTAGATATTAATAAAAAGGCTGTTCGACTACTGGCAGATCTGAAAGCTGAATTTGAAGAAGATATTCCTACACTCCTTCTTTCTGGTTGTATCGGGCCTCGTGGTGATGGTTATAGACCAGAAAATGCCATGTCAGTCGAAACAGCACAGAGGTATCATTCATCCCAAACCTCAGCTTTAAGTGAAACTTCGGTAGACATGATATCGGCCATTACCATGAATTATGTGGAAGAAGCCATTGGCATTGTGCGAGCAGCTGAAATTGTTCAGCTTCCTGTTGTCATATCATTTACGCTCGAAACCGATGGGAAACTACCTACCGGAATGGCTTTAAGCGAGGCGATTGAGCAGGTTGATAGGAGTGTCGACAATCAACCTTTGTATTATATGATAAACTGTGCACACCCTACACACTTTACGAAAGTATTGTTAGAAGGCAAACATGAAGAATGGACCAAAAGAATTAAGGGCATTAGGGCAAATGCGTCTTGTAAAAGTCATGCTGAATTGGACGAAGCTACAGAATTAGACAGAGGCAATCCTCAGGAATTAGGTAAGGAAAATAAAATATTAAAACAGACCTTTGGTCATCTCAATGTATTTGGTGGCTGTTGTGGCACGGATGAGGAACACATTTTTGAAATTGCAAATCAACTTTCACCGGTTTAAGCTTAAAAGTTATTTCAAGAAGCCTAATGGAGCTAGTAATTCTTAATTTACATGATCAAACTTTTCAAAGATGAAAATAAAAATCATAGTATTCCTTGAAACATTTTTGTGCTGTATTTCTGTATCCATTGCTCAAGAAGTGACGGACAAATTCAGGATTGGAATAACGGCAAATTGGGACAAAAATATCAGTGCTGAAAGACTGGCTTTTGGAAAGTATACAGGGTTTACGGCAGATTACAACCAATTTAATTACAGTTTTGGGGGTATTCTGGAGTACTTCTTGAAAAGCAACCTTTCTTTAAATGGGGCTTTAAATTACACGAACCGAGACTTTACAGGTACCTATTTTTGCGACGTCTGTGATTTTGAATTTCCTCCAACTCCGGAAGAAGTTGACTTTCGTTTTATTGAGGTCCCCATTACGGTAAAGTACTATTTGTCGCCCAATAATATTCGCTTATTTGGAGAGCTAGGACTTAATAATATCTTCCCGCTTAACAATCCAGGATACGAGGCAAGAGTTAATTCCTATGTTATTGGATATAAGCTAGGAGGCGGACTGGAGTATACCATGAGTCAAAAAACTGCTTTACAATTGTCATTAAGTTACAATAGTACCATTTCAAAACTATTTAAAGATGCTTATTATGAAGGTCCTTATTTTAGGCTAAAATCACTCCAATTTGGAGTCGTTTTACTAAAAAAGCTATAAGTAATGCTGATTACCCAACTACGTCAATTGCAGTTAATCCCTGTATTGTGTAAATATCCGCTAATTAAGAGGAGCTTGTGCAATGACAATTAGATGCAACAAAATGTTTTAAATGGCGACACCGAAAATAAAAAAGACTTGTAAATTTGTTATTTGAACATCAGCGATACATTTTCCGTTTTTAACTAAAATAAACTCTTATGAAAAAAGTTCTGTTCGTATTACTATGTATGGTTTGTCTGTCATCATGCTCGCAATCGCGAATGGTTGAAGGGGTATATTTAGACAAAGAAAACGAAAATATACCACTTTCAATAAAGAAAGAAAATGGTGCGTATTGGCTGCATTTCTTCGAGCAGCCTGCCGAATTGTTTCAAAATGATAATGAAGTTTATTTTCAGATGCGGAA
>JBGTEN010000052.1:0-2796 GCA_041747755.1 Arenibacter sp.
TATATAATAATCAGATTATTTTTTCTATCTTGGACATAAGCGATTATTAATAAAATTTCAATGAAAACCAGAAAAGTTGCCGTGTTGGGACCTATACCCAGAGACCGTATCACCACCCATAATGGCGAGGTAATAGAAAAATATGGATGTGCAACACACACTGCTATTGCACTATCTAATCTTTTAGCAGCAGATGATGTGGTTATTCCAGTAACTCATGTCCGAAAAAAAGATGAAACAGCAATAAGAGAAATATTTAGTCCCTATGCTAATATTATTTTATCACATATTGATTCCGCAGAAGACCAAGGGGACGTTATCAACCTAAATTTTGTAGATCAGAATAAACGTCTGGAAAAACAAGTAGCCTTTATGAACCCTATAGTTCCGGAAGATATAGAAGATATTTTGGATAGTGAAGTTTTTGTATTTGTACCGGTTACCGATTTTGAAGTGCCACTAGAAACACTAAAATACATTAAAGAGAATAGCAACGGCATTATTGTGTTTGATGCACATGGTCCTACCAACACGCTCACCATTCACGGTGACCGGCTCATGAAATTCTGGGTAGATCGGGACCGCTGGTTGCCCTACATAGATATTCTTAAAATGAATTTAGAAGAGGCCAACTGCAGCTGGTTTGAGAAAGAATACACACTTTCGGAATTAGAGGGTAACGAAGAGATAGCCATGGAAAAGTTACCACTATTTGCTAAGCACTGTCTTAGTAAAGGTTTGAAAGCGCTTTACATTACACTGGATTCCAGAGGAGTTATGGTCTACACCCTTAAAAATGGTGTTTTTCATGAAGAATTGGTTCCTTCAATAAAGGTAGAAAATGTAATTGATACCACCGGATGTGGTGACTCTTTTGCCGGTGGGGTTGCCTTTGGCATGTTAAAAGACAGAAATGATTTTGTACAAGCCGCCCGATACGGAAATGTTCTTGGGGCACAACGAACCCAAGGAAAAACATTTGAGGTATTTAAATCCTTGTCAGAAACTGACCAAATGATTAAAAAAAGCTACCAAACCTAATTGTAGCCAATAGTGCGACTTGGTTTTTTAAACCCTGCATTTCAAAGCCTAAATCGTTTAGAATCAAAATAAATAATCCGCCAGAAAGGAAGACCAGCGGACTATTTGAGGAAAAATAACAAACAACAACCACTTTATACTATTAAGACTACAAAGTATATAGTTAGCTTTTGAAATATAAGAAAATAAGTGCTAAAAAACTATTTTTCAAGGGCTTAACAAAAAATGAAAACGTTATAGAAAAAATAAAAACGTTTTCGTGTTAATAATTTCTTGAACAATAAACTCAATATTTATTGTAGCTTAGAACTGATACATTCGTAATTTAGGTGCTACATATTTATCAAATTGTGAATTAATGGCTATCAGAAGGCAAATTACTCTTAAAGAAATAGCACGTGAATTGGATGTTTCCATTTCTACAGTTTCCAAGGCAATTAGAAACAGTCAGGAGGTTAGTCTGGATACCAGAGAGAAGATACAGGCCTTTGCCAAGTTTTACAATTATCGGCCAAATAATATAGCCCTAAGTCTTAAAAATAGGCGTACAAAAAACATTGGAGTAATTATACCTGAAATTGTGCATCACTTTTTCAGTACGGTAATTTCCGGTATAGAGCGTATTGCAAATTCAAAAGGATATAATGTCATCATTTGTTTGTCCGAAGAATCGTTCGACAAGGAAGTAATTAACATGGAAATGTTGGCCAATGGGAGTATTGATGGGTTTATTGTCTCACTATCCAAAGAAACATTGGCAAAAAAAGATTATCGTCATTTTCAAGAAGTACTAAACGAAGGAATTCCTTTAGTTCTCTTTGACAGAGTAACCGATGAGATTAATTGTGACAAAGCTATTGTGGATGATACACAGGCGGCATATGATGCCGTAAATGTTCTTATCCGTTCCGGCAGTAAAAAGATTGCATTGATAACAACAGTTGATTATATAAGTGTTGGTTACCTGAGAACTTTGGGGTATCACAAAGCACTAAATGATGCCGGATTTGTGGTAAATCCCGATTTAATTGTTAAAATTGAGGACACCGAAGGCTGTAATCAGAAAATAGCAGAACTATTCCAGACTGAAAGGTTTGATGGCCTCTTTGGTGTGAATGAATTTTTTGCCGCCAGTGCAATGAAAATAGCACGAGACATGGGACTTAAAGTGCCAGAGGATATTGCTTTTATTGGTTTTACAGATGGAATTCTTTCCAAATGCTCCTCACCACCACTTAGTACTGTTGCGCAGCATGGAGATGAAATGGGTGAGGCAGCAGCCAAAATGCTCATTGAAAAATTGGAAAACCCTATTAATAGCGAGGTTTTTCAAACACAAATAATAGCAACATCTGTTATAGAGAGAGAGTCGACAGCAAGAGCAATGTCATATATGAATTGAGGTGCCGGATAGAAGTGATTTTTAGATAAGGGATGCAGAAGACACCTTTAATCAGAAACTATTTTAACCTCAAAACATAACCAAAGGCGCAAACAAAAATTATAAACTATAATTTACTATTTTTAATAAAAACCAAGAAATAAATCAGGATGTTATGTTGAAACAACAACGGGTGGTTATAGAAGATGTTAAGCCCCAAATAGCGTGTGGCGCTTTTTTTATCAAAAGGGTTGTTGGGGAAGTAGTAGTAGTCTCTGCAGATATCCTTGCAGACGGTCATGATGTTATGCAAGCCGAGTTACTATTTAGGCATGAGAATGACAAAGAATTTAGTGCTATCCGAATGGCTCACC
>JBGTEN010000053.1:0-6173 GCA_041747755.1 Arenibacter sp.
GTTCTGAAAAGATGGTATAAATGAGAACGCATAGGAGCCATTCCGGCACCGCCACCCACATATAACATTTCTGACTCCGATTCATTAATAAAGAACTCTCCGTAAGGTCCTGAAATAACAACAGGATCGCCTTGCTTTAAAGAAAATATATAAGATGATGCAATGCCCGGATTTACATCCATCCAGCCATTTTTAGCCCTATCCCATGGAGGCGTAGCGATACGAACGTTCAACATAATTTCCCTTCCCTCTGCAGGATATGAAGCCATAGAATAAGCGCGCTCAACTGTTTCCGGGTTCTTCATAACCAAAGGCCACAGATTAAACTTATCCCACTCTGCCTGGAATTTATCAGGAGTTTCATGTTCCTCGGGATGAGCAGTAATATCGATATCTGAGTACTTAATCTCACAGGCAGGAATTTCAATCTGAATGTAACCCCCTGCCTTATAATTCATATCTTCAGGGATTTCCACAACAAATTCCTTTATAAAAGATGCCACATTGTAGTTACGGACCACTGTAGCAGGCCATTTTTTAATTCCAAAAACGGCCTCAGGTATGGTAATTTCCATATCCTGTTTAACTTTTACTTGGCAAGCCAAGCGAGCTCCTTCTGTTAACTCTCTTTTAGAAAAATGAGGTGTTTCTGTTGGTAGTGCTTCACCCCCACCGGACAATACGTGACACTCACATTGGATACATGTTCCCCCTCCACCGCATGCAGAAGGAAGGAACACCTTTTGATTTCCTAATGTGGATAGCAAAGAGTTGCCTGAAGCAACCTCAATCTTTCTTTGCCCATTAATTGTAATGGTCACAGGACCTGAAGGCGATAATTTTTCCTTAGTAAAAAGCAACAACGCAACTAAAAGCAGTAGCAAGGTCATAAAGGCTACTACGGTAATAATAATTGTTCCAACAGTACTTGTAGCTAAAATCATGTTTACTCTTTTATAGCATTGGTATACGAAACTGCATTCTTGTCAGCTTCTTCTTTTGTTTTCTTTGCTTCTGCTTCAACAGCGCTATTATCAGTTGCCTCTTGCGGGGTCTCATCACCTCCCGTTAGCATACCTCCAAAACTCATAAAACCAATGGCCATTAAGCCGGTTATTATAAAAGTAATTCCCAATCCGCGTAGCGGAGGTGGAACATTGGAGTATCTGATTTTTTCCCGAATGGCAGCAATGGTAAGAATGGCCAAGAACCAGCCTATTCCGGACGCCACACCATAATTAAATGCCAATCCCAGAGTTTGTATATCCCTTGATTGCATAAACAACGACCCACCAAGAATAGCACAGTTCACAGCAATCAGTGGTAAAAATATACCCAGAGAATTGTACAATGAAGGTGAAAACTTCTCTACAACGATTTCTACCAATTGTACCATAGTAGCAATAGTGGCTATAAATAGGATAAAAGACAAGAAACTTAAATTATAATCGGCATACTCCGGCCCAAGCCATGATAGAGCACCATCACGAAGCAAATACTGGTCTAACAACCAATTTAAGGGGACAGTTACGGCTAACACGAAAATAACAGCTGCACCTAAACCAACAGCTGTAGCCACCTTCTTTGATACCGCGAGATAAGAGCACATTCCTAAGAATGTTGCAAATACCATGTTATCAATAAAAATGGACTTAAAAAATAACTCTACATGTTCTAACATAACCCAAATTTTAATCTAGTGTGTATTCTAATTTTCCTCAATTAGCGCCTTATTTCTGGAGCGTTGCACCCAAATTATGAGTCCAACAACAATAAGTGCCATGGGTGATAAAAGCATAAAACCATTGTTTTCATAGCCAATGGCATAAAGTCCTGTTTTCGCGATAGGATCTCCTAAAACCTTGAATCCTAGTAAGGTACCAGAGCCCAAAAGTTCTCTGAAAAAACCAACCATAATCAGAATAACACCGTAGCCCAATGCATTACCAATACCATCCAAAAAGGATCTCCACGGACCATTACCAAGGGCGAATGCTTCAAACCGACCCATGATAATACAATTGGTTATGATTAGACCTACAAAAACAGAGAGTGTTTTACTTAGCTCATAAGCAAACGCTTTAAGAATCTGATCTACTATAATTACCAAGGTTGCAACAACAACTAACTGAACAATAATTCTAATTTTGGAAGGAATAATATTTCGCAATAGTGAAATAACTACATTCCCAAGTCCCAAAACAAAAATTACAGAAATAGCCATTACAATGGAAGCTTTTAGCTCTGCTGTGATTGCTAATGCCGAACATATTCCAAGAACCTGAATGGTAATTGGGTTATTGTCTGTTAGTGGGTCAGTAATTAAACTAGCATCTTTTTTTGTCAATAAGGCCATCTGCTTAATTTTTAGTTTGTATAGTTTGGAAATAAGGCTTGTATAAACGAATGGTTTCGCCAATCATAGCCGTTACACCGTCTCCAGTAATTGTAGCACCTGCAAGGGCATCTACTTTATTGTCGTCTTTTCTGGCATTTGTAGGGTCATTGTTTCCTTTGGCAACCGCAATTCCCTCCCAGCGGTCTCCGTCAAGTAAGGATTCTCCTTTAAAATCGTCCATAAAATAACGTTGTTTTATATTGGCCCCTAACCCGGGTGTTTCGGCTTTGTGATCAAAATAAACCCCCTTTACTACCATGTTCTCGTCTACTGCCATAAAACCCCAAATAGCATCCCACAGCCCTTTTCCAAGCATAGGAACTATATAATAAGTTTCACCTTCCTTTTCTCCAACAAACAGAGGGAGTTTACGGATATTACCTTTTTTTGCAGCGGTTTCTTGTTGCTTTAAATCGATTAAGTAGGCCTCGTCGTTTTGGGTAATTTTATCTCCTTCAATAACCAATTGTTCCTTAATATATGTTTCAAAAACCTCCGCAACCTTAGCAGCCGGCACAAAATTTACACTTCCTTCATCAGCATTCTCATGCACACCCATAGCGTAAAGAATGTTCTGCTGTTTTTCCAGTCGCTGATTTTCCTTAATTTTACTGCTTAGTGCCGATGCTAAAAATGCTAGCGTAGCCCCAACAACTACAACCATTATGGCTGCAAATGCAACGGTGTAGGTATTCTTATCTGTATTAATTGCCATAACTTTTTAAACAGTTTCTACTTTTAATTTTTCTTCTTTACCATGAATATCCTTAGGAGGAATAGCAGCATTTTTAAGTCTTTTTAAACGTCTATTTACATTTCCTCTAATCACATAATGATCAATTGTAGGTGCAAATACATTCATTAGTAAAATAGCCAAAAACACGCCTTCAGGATATGCAGGGTTAAACACCCTAATCATAACAGATATAAAGCCAATAAAGAATCCATAAATCCATTTTCCCCTATTGGTCTGTGATCCTGTTACAGGATCCGTTGCCATGTAAACAATTCCGAAAGCTAAACCACCAACAATAAGATGCTTCCAAAACTCAAAACTCATGAGTCCGTAAAATTTGCTGGTCTGGGTAATCCACCCTGCATCAACAACTCCATTGAAAATTAGCCCCATAACTAAAGCTCCAATCACAGCACTTACCATAATTCGCCAACTGGCTATTTTGCTAAAAATGAGGAACAATCCGCCCAATAAAATCAGGAATGTAGAGGTTTCACCTACTGAACCGGGAATAAAACCAAAAAACATATCGGAAGTAGTATAAGCATATTCACTCCCTCTCCCCTGTGCCAAATACCCCAATATAGTTTCTCCGGAAATTGCATCTGATGTGCCCGCCGTTTCCACGGCGCCATGTACCCAAACTTTATCCCCGCTCATCCAAGTGGGATAAGCAAAAAACAAAAATGCCCTTATAGTTAGTGCCGGATTTAAAATATTCATTCCGGTACCTCCAAAAACTTCTTTCCCGATAACAACTCCAAAAGCTACGGCAATTGCCAGCATCCACAAAGGGGTATCTACCGGAATAATCAAAGGAACCAACATTCCGGTTACCAAATAACCTTCTTCTACTTCATGACCTTTTATTACTGCAAACAAAAACTCTATTGCTAATCCCACCCCATAGGATACAATGACCAAAGGGAGTACCGTGATTATGCCCAACCATAAATTATCCCAAGTAAGGAAATGCTCCCACAATGAAAAATCGGTAGGAAAACCGTTAACCGCAGCATAATGTTGGTAGCCAGTATTAAAAAATGAAAATAACAAGACCGGAATCAAGGCCATAATTACGGTATTCATAGTCCGCTTTAAATCATCAACTACGCGAACATGAGATCCTGAATGGGTGGTCTCATTAGGTGTATATAAAAAAGTATGCAGCGCATTAAAGGCAGGAGCCATTTTTTTGCCCTTAAATTTTAATTTTGTTTCGTGTAATTTTGCTTTTAAGCTCATAGTCTATCCTATTTCTTTTTGCAACAAATCTAAGCCCTCACGTATAATCTGTTGGTGTGGTTGTTTTGAAATACAAACAAATTCTGTTAGTGAAAAATCTTCCGGAGCTACCTCATAAAGACCCAACTGTTCCATTTCATCCAAATCTTTTACCATGCAAGCCTTTAATAACTGTAACGGATAAATGTCCATTGGAAACACTTCTTCATAAATACCGGTTACCACAAAGGCTCTGTGTTCTCCGTTGGTATTCGTGTCTAAAGTATATTTTTTGTTTGGATTAAGCCATGAAAAAGTCAGGGATCTGGTGGTTGAAATTTTATTGAAAACCGGCTTATTCCATCCAAAAAATTCATAATCGTCCCCTTCAGGAATGGCAGTAACCGTATTGTTGTAATACCCTAAATAACCATCCTGAGTAGTTTTACTACCTGTTAGAACGTCGCCGTTAATTACCCTAAAATTCTTAATAGTAACACCACTTGCATAAAGAAAAGTAGCTATTTCTGTTCCTATTTTTGTCTTATAATACTGAGGTGCTTTAACCACAGAACCCGCAAGAGCAATGATTCGCTCTGCATTGAATTTTCCTGTCAGCAACAACTCACCTATAATTATCAAATCTTGAGGAGATACCGTCCACACAACTTCTCCTTTGTTAATGGGGTCTATTTTGTTAATTTGTGTTCCTACCAAGCCTGCCGGATGAGGTCCGGAGACTTTATGCAATTCTACACCTTGAATCGATGTTAGTGGGGAGCTTGATGATTTCCCAACCGAAACATGTACTTTACCAGGGGTTAGTTTTGCAAGAGCTGAAATAGCGGCTTGCAATTCTTTCTCTTTACCTTTAAGAACATAATCCAAATCCGCCGCCAATGGCGCTGTCACATAACCGGAAATAAAAATTGCTTTTGGAGTGGTATTTGGATTTGCAATTACATTATATGGTCGCTGAACAATAAATGGCCAGCATCCTGTTTTTAATAAATGCGACTTTATCTCCTGTGGAGTTGCACTAGATTCGTTTAAGGGCTTATGACTCACATGTTCCTGACTCTTATCCGCAAGGATTTTAATCATGGTTATTTTTCTTCTTGCCCCGCGCTGTATCTCAACAAGCTCCCCACTTACGGGCGCCACGAAGAATACCTCTTCATTATTTTTATCAAAAAAAATGGGTTCGCCTGCTTTGACCTCGGCTCCTTGTTTGACCAACATTTTTGGAGATACTCCGTGAAAATCCTGAGGATTTATGGCGTAAACATTGCTTAAAACGGCTTGGGAAGTAGTCTGTTCAGCGGCTCCAACAAGATTAATGTTTAAGCCTTTTTTAATCCGAATGTCTTTAGACATATAATTCTAGACCTTAGGTTAACAAAATTTGCCACAAATTTAGCACTTAAAAGAAAGTTTTCATAATTATTATCTAGAAATTTGGACTTATGACGAAGTAAATTTTTCAGGTATGCTTTTTGTTTACCTTTACTTAAAAAAAAAGAAAAAAATGCGATTAAGTCTTAAACAGATTGTTTTTTTGCTTGTTATACCTACTCTGTTTGCCCAAGTACAGGAAGAAATAAATCCCCCAGAACATATAAAATCAATTATCTTCAGAGGACCAACAGAAGACCAGTTTCCTATTGTTCAACTCGGAGAACCAATTTATTTGGAATTTGATGATCTCACTGCAAGTGAACAAGATTATTATTACAAAATTGTGCATTGCGATTATGATTGGACACCGTCTTCCTTATTGAAATCCCAATATATTAACGGAATGGATAATCAAAG
>JBGTEN010000054.1:0-7002 GCA_041747755.1 Arenibacter sp.
GCAGTGGAATCGGTAATCCAATGGCTTGTAGAAGCTGATTTATGTAACCCAATACTTTCAAAACGTTGAAAATTTGGTATTTCCTCGCCAAAATAAAAGGCCATAGAAATTTGAGCGACACCCATACCATCCCCAATCATAAGAATTACACTTAATGGTTCTTCTTTTTCAGAATTAATAGCCAGATTGGTATTAGAGGTAACCTTACACCCCAACTGAATTAAGACTAATAATAGCAAAACTGCTTTGAATAATGAATTCATATGTGGTTTATTAAAATAAAATACGGCAAGAAACCAAAATTTCCTTCCGCATCTTTTATCTGTTTATATTTAATTAATAACCGGGATTTTGATCTAAAAATCCCTGTTGACTGGACGCTCCGTCTATAGCCCTTTGTGGTATAGGGAATAATCTTTTATTAACGTCAGCATCTGCCTTTCCTGTCCAGCTATCCTCATATTTGCCGAATCGTATTTGATTAGTTCTTCTCAACCCTTCCCAATATAGCTCAAATCCAGTTTCTCTAAACAGTATATCCAGATCAATTGAGGTTAATGCTTGAGGGGTTTGATCAGGGCGGGCATTTCTGGAGGTTCTTAAGAAATTTACATCGGCCAATGCCCCCGCACTGTCTCCTTTTCTCAATTTTGCCTCGGCACGCATCAAGTAAATTTCTCCCAAGCGTATCAAAACCAAATCAACACTACTGAAGTTACAACAATCAGGAGCAGTTTTACTAAACTGATATTTTGAAAACCGGTAACCTGTGTTATGCAAACTACCCTCATCAGTGAAATCAACTTGGAGTGTATGGTCCACATAACCGAGGTTCGCGCCACTGGTTCTTGCATTTATTACGGGGTATATGCGTATGGTTCCATCATTACAGGTTAAAATGTTACCGCCTTGATCTTTTCTAGGACCCCAAATATTATTGCGTAAAAAACCCCTGTTAATTTCAAAACTTTCGGCCGGGACACAAAAGAAGTGATCAGCATCATTTGAAGGGGTTATCCCAGTAAGATCTTTTAGATTTTCGGGGATAATTGTGTTTTCCTGAAAAAAACGAGCATCAGCATCCGCTGGATCTACATTACCATAGGCATCTAACCAAGTCTGATAAAAATCGGGGGTAGCAGCAGCTGCATCTGTTCCACGGGTATTAGGAAATTCAGGTCTTGGGACCAAGTCTCCAGATATTGACCAATAAGCCCATCGGCTGTGTTCTGATTGAAGGACTCCTCTTTGATCAAGAGAAAATATAATTTCAGGATTAGTATTATTATCATCATTAAATATTTCGAAATATTCCGGAGATAATGAGTATGGTCCATCAATTAAATCATTTGTATATTGAATTACCTTATTCATATCTGCATCTGTAAAGTCGGGCGTACCATAAGGATTACGATAAACTGCCGCATTTAAATACAAACGCGCCAAAAGAGCACTCACCGCATCTTTAGTTAGCCTTCCGGGACCTTGATTGTTATTAATAACATTCAAAACAGACAGTAATTCACTTTCTATATAATTAACGGCTTCTTCTCCCCTCAAAATTTCGGATAGTTCTGAAGAATCATCTTTCTTGAATACGAGACCCCAATTATCCAATAATAACATATTTAAGTATGCCTTCATTGCTATCATTTCATAAAGCGCATCTTGGGCTTGTGCATTGCCTGCTTCAGCTTCAGGAGCTAGTCTATCCACAGCTATTATTGCCCTGGATAAGGTTAGCGTAATATCGGTCCAAGAATCGCCTACCAAACTGTTGCCCGGTGTCATAAGATGCTGGTGAACTGCAATAAACTTACCGCCATCGAACCAGTCTCTACCGCCACGGAAAGGAATAATAGCCTCATCGGACGCAACCTCCTGAAGTCCAAACATACGTGTATGCAACCATACATTTCGTAGACGGCCATATACCGGCGCTATGGAACCACTCACAACTTCCGCTTGGCCAGTTCCGGTTAATGACTCATCTAGAATTTCTTCCTCTAGGTCGGTACAGCCAAAAAATGCAATTAAAAATACCATGATCGGTAGCATTTTGTAAACTCTTCTGTTTTTCATATTATTTTGTGTTTTAAGTGATATTTAAAAAATAGCTTATATTCTTTTAGAATGATACATTAAGACCTACCAAGAAAGTTCTTGCTCTAGGATACGTAAATCTATCAATACCAAAGGTTTGAATTTCTCCAGAAGTGGCTCCTGTATTGACCTCTGGGTCAAACCCCGTATAATTTGTTATTATGAATAAATTTTGACCGGTTATTGAAAGGCGGATATTTTGAAAGGCATCGCCCAAGCCGATCTTATCAGAAGTTAAGTTATAAGACATAGTAGCGTTATTTAACCTTAGGAAAGAACCATTCTCTAAATAACGTGTAGATACCGTGTTTGAATTACTCAAAGATTCTGCTGGGAATTGAACGGCAAAATCGGTAGAATTGTTCGATCTGGCTAATTGCGCCTTACTGAAAAGTGTCATGGTCGTATGATTGTAAACCTCGTTTCCAGCAACTCCGTTAAAATTTAAACTTAGGTCAAATGCTTTATACTTAAAGTTCGTATAAAACGCATAGATGAAATCAGGAATCGCACTACCCACTACGGTACGGTCATCATCCAAGATTGAACCATCTCCATTTGTGTCTTTGAACTGGTTTAGTCCATCAGCACCAATACCGTCGAACTCAAGCATGTAGAAGGCGCCTATTGGCTCATTATTTATATAACCATTGATCGTGGCTCCCGTTTGTCCCGAACCTTGGGCCGCCCCTGTGGTAAGCACTGCAAAGGGAGAATCTTTTACAGTGTTCTGGATAAAGGTGACATTACCACCAATATTATATGAGAAGTCGCGCTGGGCATCGCTATTGTAGTCCAATGCCAACTCAACACCATTATTCTGGATAATCATATCATTTACATTGGTCCAAAATAAAGCGCTTGGTTGTACCGGATCCGCCGGAACGACCTCCAACAAAATATTCGAAGATTGTTTGTTAAAATAATCTACGGTGCCTGTTAATCGGTAATCAAAAAGTGCGAAATCAAGTCCTAAATCGATTTGCGTAGATACCTCCCATTGCAGATTTGGGTTTGCCAGACGGGTAAATGTAATTCCGAACGGATAGCCATCAATTGAGCTAGCATCGGTATCGATGGGGTACGTATTTAGACTTCCGCCTCCGGTTAACAACCTATCTTCCGAAAAACTAGCTTTGGTGATTTTTGAGGGAATTTCCTGGTTTCCTGTTTGGCCCCAGCTTGCACGCAACTTTAGGTTGTTGAAAACTGAATTCGTCATAAAATCTTCATTGCTTATGTTCCAACCAATGGCAACTGAGGGGAAATAGCCATATTTATTGTTCTCACCGAACTTTGAGGATCCATCCGCACGCAATGTTGCTGTAAACAGGTATTTATTTGCATAGCCATAATTAAGTCTACCAAAGAACGACTGGAGCTCATTCTTTTCTGCCCTAGAATCTACAGAGGTAGGATATGTGCTTGTACTGGTCTGATCCTGAAACTTGGGCTCAATATTGTTATTAGCAAAACCTCTGGAGGTAACCTCTCTGTTTTCTACATTAAAATTTTGAAATGAGTGGCCGGCCAAAAGAACCAGATTATGTTCACTCTTGTTCAATGAATAGGTAAGAGTGTTCTCTACAAGTTCATTGTTGTTCGAGCTAACTGTGTTCTCTAAAAATCCGTCCGAAATATTAGACTCGTTTACAACTGAGGGAAAGGGTTGCCATTGCCTGTCTCTATTGGTAAAGGAGTAATCAACACCGAGGTTTAACTTGTAAACGAGGCCATCAACTATTTCAAAAGATGGTGAAATACCCGCCAAAATACGGTTATTTATCGACATGTCGCTAAATAGCTGATTCCTTTTCAAAGGGTTTAACGCATTTATAGTCAAAAGCGTAGGTTCCCCGTTTGTGAGGGCAGGTACGGTGGGGTTCAAACCAAGCATATCGCTAATGGTCGAGGTTATCTCTGGTCGTAGATTTTCAGTACGTGAAGCTGTAAGGTTGTAATCAACATTAAGCCTCCCGTTTAATGCCTTTTGGTTGATGTTCAATTTTCCTGAATAGCGCTTTAGGTTGCTATTTTTCAAGATGCCCTCCTGGTCCTGTACGCCTATGGAGGTGAAATATGAAAACTTATCGGTGGTAGCCCCACTCATGGAGAAATTCATATTTTTTGATAAACCCGTTTGGCTCAATTCATCTTGCCAATTCGTACTGCCACCAAAATCATCTAGAGTACCACCTATCGCTACTACTTGGCTACGAAACTCATCAGCATCGAAAACATCTATTTTGTTAGAAATAGAAGAAATGGCGGCGGATACGGAAAAATTCATTTCAGTTTTTCCCGATTTGCCCTTTTTGGTGGTTATTACAACAACCCCATTAGACGCTCTTGAACCATATACAGCTGTTGCACTCGCATCTTTTAGCACATCTATAGATTCAATATCACCAGGGTTAAGAAAGTTCAGTGGATTGGTATCAACACCGGTAGAAGAATTATCGAGCAAAAAGCCGTCTACAACGAAAAGTGGCTGAGTTCCTGAACGCAAACTGCCCACACCCCTGATTATAATATTCTGAGAAGCACCCGGTTCACCACTGGTTGCGGCAATATTTACACCTGCCAATTTTCCTTGCAATAGTTCTCCTGGGTTATTGACAACACCTTGGTTAAAATTCTCACTTTTTAAAGAAGCAATGGCTCCAGTAACATCCGACCTTCGTTGGGTACCATATCCAACAACCACAACATCATCCAATTGTGCGGCATCGGCTTGCATGACAATGGTAATGTTTGAAGCGTTAACGACGGTAATACTTTGAGTCTTTGTTCCCAAATACGAAATTTCAAGCACATCACCTATGGCTGCCTCAATAACAAAACGTCCATCAAAATTGGTAATAACACCACTCGTCGTACCCTTTACTACTATACTGGCCCCTGGTAGTGGTATGCTTTCCTCATCCGTAACTAATCCGGATATCTGAGTTTGCGCCCAAGCGTTTCCGCAGAGTGCGATTAAAAACGCTAATAATAAAAAATTTAATTTTTTCATTTTTGTCGGTTGATATTTAGTTAAAATTGGAAGGACAAATAAAGTCACAATCCAACACAGAGGTGTTATGACCCCGTGAAGGATTTGTTATTTTATTGAAGAAGAGAAAAGCTCAAAAACCGCATGCTGTTTTTTGTGCTGTACCCAATTTATGACCTCTAAAAAAAGGAAAAAATTACCATCCCAATTCAAAGGAAACACCATATACACGCTTTAGGAATTTGTGGAAGGAGGTGGGCCTGATACGGTAGATAAATGCCATTTTTTCAAAATAGTAGTGAGTTGATTTCCTATATGGTAAAAAATTAAGAGCTAGAATTCGAAATTGATAAATTAGCAATTTAGGACTGTAATCAAAACTGTTGATACACTTATGCGAATACCTAACTTTTACTCACTATTTATCCTGCATAATAAATAATACTTTACGGTCAGTTCTGACAGAGATTTTAATTGACCACAGCTGTTCTTTTGATTTATTTTATAATACAAAAAAATCACATGTCCTTTACTATTTAAAAACAATTGAATATTCTTAACATAACATATGCAACCTAATTTTGAAATTTTTACTAATTATCAACCTATATAATACTATGTTAAAGCCTTTTTATATTCTTTCTTTTGTTTTTCTTGTCTCCTCTTTCCTTGTTAGTGGTCAGGAAAAAAATCAATTCAAAATTCATTCCCACAACGACTATAAACAAGCTATTCCTTTTTGGAATGCTTATGGAAACGGATTAGAGTCCATTGAAGCTGATATTTTCCTGAAAAACAATCAGCTGTATATAACACATCAAGAGGATGAGATAAAAGAAGGGCACACCCTGGAAAGTCTTTATCTTAAACCACTGGAATTGGCGCTTTCCCTTGAATTGGGAAATAAACAAAAGCTACAATTCTTATTAGATCTAAAATCAGAACCGTTTGCCACCTTATCCAAATTAATTAGTATTTTAGAACTTTACCCCAACTTGGTAAACAATCCACAACTAACTTTTGTAATATCCGGAAATAGACCCCCGGCAGAACGGTATACCAATTATCCAAACTTTATCTTTTTTGATTATCAAGATTTGGAGTTTACAGGAAGCGGCGATTCATGGGATAAAGTGGCCTTAATAAGCTTGCCCTTCCAAAAATTTTCCAAATGGAACGGAAAGGGGCGACTTACTCATGATGATTTGGCTGAAGTAACCCGTGTTATCAAAGCGGCTCATGCGTTAGAAAAGCCTTTTCGGTTTTGGGGCTGTCCGGATTCCAAAACTGCATGGAAAACCTTTGCAGATCTAGGGGTAGATTATATTAATACGGATAAACCCTTTGAGGCTTCAGGCTACCTGTCCACATTAAATCAACGGGTATACAGGAATACACATCATTCTTCGGTCTATACACCCACTTATGCCTCAGATAAGAAAGATTCGGAAGTAAAAAATATCATTTTACTTATTGGGGATGGTAACGGACTTTCCCAAATTTCAGCGGCCACTTTGGCAAATGGAGGAGCCTTAACGTTGACCCAATTAAAATCAATCGGACTTCTTAAAACACAGTCAGCAGATGACTTTACTACCGATTCCGCTGCCGCAGGTACCGCCTTGGCTACAGGTCAGAAAACAAATAATAGGGCTATTGGATTAAATCCAAGCGATAAGCCAATTGAAAATATCGTTGAGTTGTTAACTAAAAAGGGCTTTACTGCCGGTTTCATTACAACGGATCAAGTTACAGGAGCAACCCCGGCAGCCTTTTACGCGCACCAAAAAGATAGAGACCATATAGAGGGCTTGAAAGAGAACCTTATCCAGAGTCCGCTATCCCTTTTTATAGGAGGTGGGAAAGCAGCATTTAAGGAAAATGCTTTTTTGGGAAATTTTAGC
>JBGTEN010000055.1:0-3914 GCA_041747755.1 Arenibacter sp.
GAACTTCTGTGATAGCAGTCTCTACTATCGTTTTACTTTTTTTTATACATTACATTGTTTTTAAGATTACATAAATTTAAGAAAAACGTATTTTGAACCCGACAAAGCTTCCGACCGGTAGGGAGGATTCGTTCAACACCGGTAACCGTTGCACAAGCCAACAAATTATAAAAAACAGGCTTCTATAACTGCCTTTTAAGGCAGTTTATTTTATTAGGCCATTTTATAATTAGCTATTTTAAGGTTTCTTAGAAACAACTTTTCGAGCTTGTACACACTTCTTTTAACCAAAAACAAGGGAGCAAGCATTCCCGCTCCACTTTTCACTGTTTTTTGGGTGAACTTCAGGTACTTTTTCAGGTTATAGGCAATGGCTGACAGATGCATTACCTTGTTTGCCTATTTTAGTCCCAATGTATTTATCTTTCGAAGCCCCATGAACTGTGTGAGCGTTCCAAATACGGGCTCTACCGTGCTTTGCCTTTTGCCTTTCATAAAGGAGCCCTGTGGACTGCCGACCCTTGCATTGTTCCGCTCGTACTCTTCCCTGTAAGCTGTTATGTTAATGCGTTTCTCATAGCTCTTACCTATGCATTGTGCCTTTATTGGGCATCCCTTGCAATCGCTGCGCTTGGTAAAATAATTATCCTTTAAAGTGCCCTTTTCCAGCTTTTGCTTTCTAAAGGTTACTTTTTTACCTTGGGGGCACAGCCAATAGTTTCCCTCTTCCATATATGTAAACCCTTCAGGGCCTCCCTTATAGGTGCCATGGGGCGGGATAAAACTTTTAATCCCCTTATCTTCCAACATCGCATAGTTCTCCCCACTACTGTAGCCCGTGTCCGCTATACAGTTTTCCCATAGTAGGCCCGATTTCCATAATCTGTGCCTGGCCCGTGTTACGATGTCCGGGAGTTGTTGGTTGTCCTTCCCGTCCGCATGATAGGCCCTGATATCGGTAATAACATGGTTGGAGGTGTCCACGGTAAGTTGGCTAAGGTAATTGAGCTTTCTGGCCTTGCCCGGTTTTACGCTTATTCTTGCATCGGGGTCTGTAGGGCTGTAATGCGTTTTGTTACTGGTATATCTGCTACCTTTGTTCCCCCCCCCGGACGTTGGTCTTGGTCTGCCGCCCATTTCCTGTTCCGGCCCTTTATGGATTGCAGTTCCTTATCGCTGGCAGTGATGGTTTGTTCCGTTTTGCTGGCCCTGTTGTTCTTGGATGGGCGCAAGGGCGTTTCCCTGTCCCGCTTACTGATATGGCGGACCTGCCGTAAATGGGATTCCAGTTCCTCCCGTGGCACTTTTAGCTCCAATGAGTCCATGGAAGCGTTTGCCTTGATAGGTGCACTATCAATTGCCTGGGTGTGACCGCTGACCATGCCCGCATCTACGCACATGCGAAATACTTTAGTGAATACCTCCTCGAAAACATCCTCTGGAAACAACTGACGGGTTCTGCTGATGGTACTGTGCCATGGCAGTTCTTCATCTATATCATAACCCAGAAAATAGAGAATGTCCAAACGCAGACTACAATGATTAATCAATTGGCGGTCGCTGATAATGTTCTCCAAATAGCCCACAAGACAAAGTTTAAAAAACACCACGGGATCAATACTCTTTTGCCCCGAGCTACCATAAAAGTCTTTGATCTCTGCATACAAATAATCCAGTGGGAGAACAGCTTTTAATTGTCGATAAAAATTGTTTTCAGGAACCCGATCACTGAGTTGAAATCGGTTGAACAGCTTTTCTTGATATGTCTTTTTTCCTTGCATACCTTAAGTTACAAAATCGACCTCTTTTTAATATTAAGCCAATATTAATTTTTCCTAACTTGTGCAACAGGCACACCGTGTATAAAAAACTGCTAGTTTTAGCTAACACAAAGTTTGTTGCCCGTTTGCCGGCTTCCGATTTTCCTTCGGAAAATCCTCGCCCACAAACACGCAACTTTCCATAAACGAACACGTTTGCAACAAGCTATGAAATCCGTCAATTCAAGAAAAATAGATGATTAAATTGATAATTTTGTATCTTTGATAAAAAGCTGAAGAAAATGAATTTAGAAGCTCGAAAAATAGAATTTGTAAAAGAATTTTTAAAACTTCAAAGTGAAGAAGCAGTTTCTCGTTTAGAAAAAATATTGAGAAAAGAAAAAAATGCTTCTGACGAGCGAATATTTGAACCTATGACTCAGGATGAGCTGAACGCACGAATTGACCAATCGGAATCTGATTTCCGAAACAATCGATTTAAAAACAGTTCTGAACTTTTAGCCAAATACAAATAATGACCTTGAAAATTATTTGGTCTGAATTCGCTGAAACTCAACTTGACGAAATTTACGAATATTACAAGGAGAAAGCTAGCCCAATAATTGCCAAAAAACTTCTGAAAGGAATTATCAACGAACCAAAAAAGTTGATAAAGACACCTTACATCGGACAAGAAGAGGAATTACTCAAACACAGAGATTTTGAATATAGATATTTAGTTTTCAAAAACTACAAACTAATTTATTCAGTGGATGCCGAAAATGGATTTATAAAAATTGCTGATGTTTTTGATACTCGACAAAATCCACCAAAATTGAAACGGACAAAATAAAAGCCAGTTGCCAGCACCGTATATAATTTATTGCTAGTTCCAGCCTATTTACGAAAATCCTAGCGGATTTTCTATTCGGTTTTTATTTGCTAAATTTAGTGCTTAACCACGCAACTAATCATACACGAACACGTTGCAAACAATTGGATCGGCTCCGTGGACTGTGACGACAATACTTAACAAATACGGTCGACAAAATTATGGTGACAATGAAGCTAGAAAATAATTGGAGACAAAAGACTCTTGAAAACCTTGAGAAAGAGAAATGGAATACGTTTGACTCCGACAGCCGACTTATTAAAAGAATAAAAGAATTAAGAAAAGTGCCGCTGGACAATTTTGCCGTTGAGGACTTAAGACTCATGATTGGACAACATGAGAGCTTGGAGTATTTAATCCCATTGGCAATTGAAAAATTAAGTGCAGACGTTCTTGCTGAAGGCGACTTGTATAAAGGTGACCTATTACTCGCTGTGGTGAATGCACGGCAAGACTACTGGGACACATCTACAGAACAGAAAGAAGAATTGATTGAACTAATAAATAGAAATAAAGAACTAATTGAGAGCGAAGGGCTAGAAATTGAAATTGATTGACCGTTGACAGTGTAGACTTTCAATATAACTGACCGACAAACATTGACTGACGAAAGACCCAACTGCTTGCAACAAAAAGTTTATGCCAGCTGCTGGTGACGTGTGGCTACCAAGTTTAGTTTTCTTAATTTCGTTCAGCACGTTGTAAGCATCCCCAAAAATAGTACAGTTTAAAAGTATAACATCCTTCACTTTGACCCCTTCATTTCCCATCCTTCATACACCTCCCTTACCTTAGGATAATCATCAAAAAAGCTTTCCATATAGCTTTGATAGTCCTGTATACCTTGCTCACGACCCTCTTTATAAGTGGTGGTTAAGTTATTAGCAGTGCTGTAGGCAAGCAAAGCCAATACAATAGCAAAGATGACCATTCCTAAATATATGCCATTCCGGATGCGATCATAGCCCTTCTGTTTTTGGAACTTCTGTAGGAACTCTTCCCTTTTCCATTGCTCGGACGCTATCAAGCGATCAAATTCCTTCATTTTTTCTTCCATAGGACGGAGGTTGAACTCCACTTTTGTAGACACGATTTTGTCCAAAAGATGTTGCATGGTGCCTACGTTCTTTTCAAAACGTTCCATTTCGTTTACGATCATTTCTGTAATGGTTTCCAATTTGCTCATAGTCCTTGTTTTAAATATTTATTTTGATTAAAATCCTATGCCTTGGTCAATGGCTTTTTTGATGACGGTCTTAACT
>JBGTEN010000056.1:0-3476 GCA_041747755.1 Arenibacter sp.
CCTAGTCTTATCTATCCCGGTAAAAATCAGGCAGAATTAAAGGAAAAGAGGGATCGTCTTTTAAAAAAATTGCTTCAAAATAAAATCATAGACCAAACAACTTACGATTTGGCACTATTGGAAACCTTACCACAAAAACCCTTCCCCCTTCCTCATACAGCGCCCCATTTAGTGGAATATATCTCAAAAAAAGCGAAGGGACAACGGTTTCGGTCCACCGTAGCGGCGGACTTGCAACAAAACGTAAATGCCCTGCTGGAGAAACATTATAAAAACCTCAGACAAAATCAGGTGCACAATGCGGCCGTTTTGGTTATGAATGTACATACCAGAGCAGTGCTTTCTTATGTGGGGAATACACCCACGGATTTGGAACACGAAAAAGATGTAGATATGATACAGGCCAATCGCAGTACGGGTAGTATTCTGAAACCTTTATTGTATGCTGCCATGCTCGATGCCGGGGAACTCTTGCCCGATATGTTGGTGCCCGATATTCCCACACAGATTGCGGGCTACACCCCGGAAAACTTTAATGAAGGCTATACCGGGGCGGTAAAAGCAAAAACAGCTTTGGCTAGGTCGCTTAATATTCCGGCTGTACGACTCTTACAATCTTATGGCTTAAAAAAATTTAGGGATCAACTTGACTTTTTTGGTCTTCGCGGCCTGAACAAATCGTCGGATCATTATGGGTTGACACTGATTCTTGGGGGTGCGGAAAGCAATCTTTGGGATTTATGCAAGACCTATGCCTCCATGGCATCTACGGTAAACCATTTTAATAGTACCTCCAGTGAATATTATACAAAAGAATTTGTGGAGCCGATTCTGGACGGAAATATCGCAGCCGATTTTGGCGACCTAAGTCCGCAACAAACGATTTTCGACGCAGGGAGCCTCTACCTCACCTTTGAAGCCATGAAGGAAGTAAACCGACCCGAAGGCAACGAATCCTGGGAGTTCTACGATTCGTCCAAGCAAATTGCCTGGAAAACAGGTACCAGTTTTGGGAATAAGGATGCCTGGGCTATCGGACTGACCAAGGATTATTTGGTAGGGGTTTGGGTAGGGAATGCTGATGGCGAGGGAAGACCCGATATTACCGGAGTTTCTAGTGCAGCCCCCATTTTGTTTGATGTATTTGATGTACTGCCCACCGCATCATGGTTTGCTAAACCTTTGGATGAATTTACCACCATCGAGGTATGCTCCGAAAGCGGATATCTGGCATCTGAGGCCTGTCCCAAAAAAACGGTAGACATCCCCAATAAGAAGAATATGGTAGGAGTATGTACCTACCATCAATGGGTGCATTTAGATGCCCAACAGCAGTATCGGGTAAATTCTTCTTGTGCCGATCTTTCGCAAACTATTACCGTCTCCTGGTTTGTGCTGCCTCCGCTATGGGAGTACTACTATAAAAAGAGTCACCCTACCTATATCAGTTTACTGCCGTTTCGGAGCGATTGCGCTAGCGAATCCGCCCCTGGAATGGAATTTATCTATCCCCGAAATGGAAGTAGGATTAGCGTAGCAAAGAATTTTGATGGTAAAACCAATGAATTGGTGTTGCAGTTGGCGCATACCAAGCCGGCAACTTCCGTATTTTGGTATTTGAATGAAACATTTCTTGGCGAAACCCTTAATTTTCATGAAATAGGCATCGTCCCGGAACCGGGAAATCATACCATAACCGTCGTCGATGCGCTGGGGAATGAAGCAATCATAAAAATAACAATAGAATAAACTGTCTTTTTTTGTAAGTGGATAATAATCCTGTACATTTATAAGAGCTCGGTTTAGGGTTAAAGTGCGAAATTTCAATCTAAATTCTACGATGGCTGGTCAGGGTTTCTATTTTTACCTCTCTTTTCTACCTCTCCTTGGGAGAGGTCGGAACTGCTTTTTTTGCAGTTCCGGGTGAGGTCAACTTTAATCCCTTACATTTATAGAAGTCCAATTTTTTGGTTAAAGTATTATATTTCAATAGCCTTTAACGAGGAAAGCACAAAAAACATATGGAAAAAAACATACCATTTTCAAACCTACAACGGGATATAACCCTGCAACACTTAACCAGCACCCCCTTCGATATGGTCATTATCGGGGGCGGGATTACCGGCGCAGGGATTGCCCTCGATGCTGCATCCCGGGGCCTAAAAGTAGCCTTGTTAGAGAAAAACGATTTTGCTTCGGGCACCAGTAGCAAGTCCACCAAACTCATTCACGGGGGTTTGCGATATTTAAAGCAATTCGATTTTTGGCTCGTAAAAGAAGTGGGTTCTGAAAGAGCCATTGTTCATAAACTCGCGCCACATTTGGTATTGCCCGAAAAAATGCTGTTACCCTTAATCGAAAATGGATCTTACGGCAAATGGCTTACCTCCATTGGCCTAAAAGTATACGATATTTTGGCGCAGGTAACCGGTGATGATCAGCGTAAAATGTTGGAGAAAAAGGAGGCGTTGAAATTGGAGCCTCTACTGCCAAAGAAAATTCTAAAAGGGGCAGGCTATTATGCCGAATACCGCACCGATGATGCCCGCCTTACGCTGGAAAACATAAAAACAAGCCTTCAGTATGGGGCAGTACCTGTAAACTATATCAAAGTGCTGGATTTCCAATATCAGGAAGAAAAAATTTGTGGGGTAACGGTTCGTGATGAAATCTCAAAAAAGGAGTTTCCCATACAGGCGAAATACGTCGTCAATGCAGCCGGCCCCTGGGTAGATGAATTGCGAAGTGTAAATAATTCCAAAAAAGGGAAACAACTCCATTTAACCAAAGGCATTCATTTGGTATTCCCCAGAGAGAAATTGCCTGTAAAACAATCTGTTTATTTTGATGTTCCGGACGGGCGGATGCTCTTTGCCATTCCCCGGGGCAAGGTTACTTATGTAGGCACTACGGATACGAACTACAACGAGGATAAGGATAATGTACGGGTAGATTTGGCCGATGCCATGTATGTAATCTCAGCAGTAAATAATATGTTCCCCACCATTAATTTGGGATTGGATGATATTGTTTCTTCCTGGGCGGGTCTACGCCCTTTGATTCATGAAGAAGGAAAATCGGCCTCGGAGCTTTCCAGAAAAGACGAAATATTTACCTCGGAAAGCGGACTGCTCAGTATCGCAGGCGGTAAACTTACGGGGTATCGCAAGATGGCAGAAAGAGTAGTAGACCGCATCGCAAAAAAAATAGAGGAAGATTACGGCACAAAGCCAACCGATTGTAGCACGGAAAACCTACTACTTTGTGGGAACGATTTTGCCAAAGCCAAACACGTGCAGAAGTATATAGAAACGGTGTACGACATTTTAAAACCTGACGGATTTACAAAATACGATGCCTGGTATTTGGTGACCAATTACGGAAAACAAACCGAAACCATTTTGGAAACCTATGCTGCATTAAAAGACAAAAACAAAGCAGTGGGCTTACTAAAAGCAGAGCTCCATTTTGGCATA
>JBGTEN010000057.1:0-2811 GCA_041747755.1 Arenibacter sp.
GTTACTATTATTACCACAGAGCAGCCCCAGTTTTTCTATGCCAATGCCGACAAAGCCTTTAATTACGGCTTTGAGCTGGAACTTAGAAAATCGCTTCAGGATGTGGTAGAAAATCCATTTTTACAGCGTCTTTCAGCTAACATCAATGCATCTTATATTATTTCTGAAGTAGATTTGGGTGCCGATGTAACTTCGCAAGACCGTAACAGGGTACTACAAGGTCAATCACCCTATATCATTAATGCCGCAATAAGCTATCTGGATGAAAACGGCTTCTCGGCCAACCTAATTTATAATAGGTTCGGAGATCGTATTTTCTCAGTCGGCGATGTAAACTTCCCAACAATTTATGAATTATCCAGAGATAATATTGATATAACCCTGTCTAAAACCTTTAATAAAACAACGTTTAAACTTGGAATTCAAGATCTGTTAAATGCAGAATACCGCTTTTTTGAAGATACCAATAGAGATACCAAAATCAAAAACGAAAATGATAATCCGGTATCTGTATTCAAAAGAGGTACGCTGTTTAGCCTAAACGTTTCTTATAATTTTTAACACAAATAATTTAATAATTAAACTAGTAACATGTCATGAAAAAAATCATTTATTTATTTAGTATTATGAGTATTACGCTGGCGGCAGTGTCGTGCAGCTCAGACGATGATGCCCCTATTGTGGTACCCCCCCCAACGGCCACTTGTTCTGATGGAATCCAAAACCAAGGGGAAACCGGTATTGATTGTGGTGGTCCATGTTCTGCTTGTATCGTAACACCTCCTCCCCCAACCGGTCCTGAAGAACTTAGCGGTAATCTAGCCACAAGAACGTTAACAGCGGATAAGAAATACCTTATTAAAGGACAAGTTTTTGTTCCTAGTGGTGTTGTAGTAACTATTGAGCCGGGCACCGTTATTTATGGTGATAAAGCCACAAGAGGAACATTAGTTGTTTCTGTTGGAGGAAAACTTGAAGCCAATGGTACAGCCGAAGCGCCAATAGTTATGACTTCTGCCTTACCCGCAGGTGCCAGAGATAGAGGTGATTGGGGTGGTTTAGTAATTTTGGGTGCTGCCAATGTAAACCAACCGGATCCTGCTATTGAAGGGATTACTCCCGCTGTTATCTACGGAGGTGCTGATGATGCCGACGATTCAGGAACTTATCGTTACCTAAGAGTTGAATTTGCAGGTATTGAGCTTACTCCAAACAATGAAACCAATTCTATCACTATGGGTGCAGTAGGTAGTGGCACTGTAATGGAATACAATCAGGTATCCTTTGGTGGCGATGATGGTTTTGAATGGTTTGGAGGTAGTGTAGATGGAAAATACCTTATTTCTTTTGGTACTTGGGATGATTGTTTTGATGTAGATTTTGGCTACTCAGGAAAAGTTCAATATGGCCTTTCTGTTCGTTATCCAAGTTATGCGGATCAATCAGGTTCTAATACTTTTGAATGTGACAATGGTCCAAATGATAACGTAACCGATTTGTTAACCACTGGTACATTCTCTAACATTACAGGTATTGGTCCAAGACTAACCTCCGGTCAAAGTATTAATGGAAACTACCAACATTCAATCGATTTAAGAAGAAGAACAGCAGTAACTATTGCTAACTCCGTTTTTGTAGGTTTTCCAAGAGGTATCCGCATGAATCAGCAATCTGTTGTTGATAACTATATTGCTGGAACAGGGGTTCTTACCAACAATGTTATGGTTGCTCCGGCAATGACTTACTCGCTAGGTTCTGGTGTAACAGGAGATTTGGAAGCTTTGTGGACAGCTACTAACGAAATGATTGTTGATGAAGATTTTGAAGCGGTATATGCCGGTTTAGGTCTTAATCCTAATATTTTCTTTGGTACTAATGTATCTACAGCTTATTCTGCTAACCCTACTTTTGAGGTTACTACTGGTTCATTAACTGCCGGTGCTGACTTTACAAATCCAAAGTTAGCCGATTTTGAAGCTACCGAATATATAGGTGCTTTTGGTGACACTGATTGGACAGCAGGATGGGCAGAGTTTAACCCAATTAATGCTGTTTACGAATAGTATTCTAATTAAAAGTAATATTTTAGAGCCTAACCATTAATGGTTAGGCTCTTTTACTAAATTTAAATTGAACATGAAATATATATTTTTTATTGCTTTATGCATCCTAGTTTTTTCTTGCAAACAAAAAGAAACCAGCATAAATCCATTAGATTACCTGAGTAAACAAGAGCAGTTTGATTTTAAGTATGCCGTAAGCCGGTATGTAGATCGTCTTCCAAAAAATGCTACGGAGCAAACCAAGTTTGATGCAGCATTTGACGAAGAGTACAAAAAACGTTCAGAGAATGCCGATTTGCTATTTTATTATGTAGATGAGAAAACCCAAGAAATTTATTTTGCCATTGCTAAAATAGCCCCGAGCTTAACGGTAAAAAAAGTAGTCACAGCCGGCAAACTAAAAAAAAATGCAGAGGGAGTAATAACCGAATATGAAGAAGAATTCAGGACCTGGAAAATGGAGGTAGACGAATTAAAATCCGTTTCCGAAATGCTTTTTACCAAATACATAAATAACGAAGATCTTAGCCCATTTTATACGCGCAACGCAAACGGAAAGTTCATTATAGAATTTCCGGATGAAAATGTTTCTTACGACAAGGTAAAACGTACTTGGATTTCTAAACTGGAAGATCCTTTACAGGATTATTACAAACTAAAAAATACAACCCCTCGAGATACTGTAATTAGTATTAATTAAGCTTGGTATTGAGCGATAGCTAAAAGAATCTTTTTCTTAGCATATTTT
>JBGTEN010000058.1:0-5237 GCA_041747755.1 Arenibacter sp.
AGCGAATTCGTCAGGGATAAATTGCTTTAAGGGTTTAAAAACTTTTGTTCCCAGATAGTATCCAAAAATAGGATTCCAAAAATTCCAAAATACAGCAAAGTTTTTTGCTCCAAGGGATCGGTGTAAATTATTTCGAAGCGACCTTGAGTGTCCCATAGGCACACCGTTTCTCTTTTTTACATATTGGGACAGGTTCATTTTTTATAGCTTACGTGCAAAGATAAAGACTCACTTCACTTCATTATATTTTTTGAAATAGTTGTGATCATGCGGCACTTGTAAAATACTGGCACTATCGGGGCTGACTTACCTTCGTTTTGTCATACTGATCCCGATTTATCGGGAGAAGTATCTCAAACGATCTTGCGGATGCAGTGAAGCATCAAGGTAAAGCACCAGCCGTTGTAAAACGGGATGCGATTTCGCTCTGCGTTCGAAATGACAAAGATAATTTTATTCAAAATAAGGCCACTTTAAGTTGATTTCTTAAATACTTCAATCCGGTACGGCACTCGTAAAATACTAGCACAGGCGGGGTTTTTTTTAATTCAGATAGAGAAGTAGGCAAATTAGTCCGATTAATATTATTCCTAATATTATAAGCTCTTTCCGCCTTTCAGATCTAATTTTTTCTCGGATGTCCTTTTTTACTTTTTTCAATTCAGAGTCCGAAAGCTTGGGAAAATCATATTCAGTTTTAGAATCTGAACTCTAAATCCAAACTTTTTTCGGTCAAATTTTCCTTGAGCTTTTTCCTTTCGCTCCTTTTTTCGAGTTAAAGTAGCTTTAAATTGAGATAAACTTCCATCAGCCATATTTTCGTACAGTTTCTAATACCATTAATTTATTCTATTTAATTTCTCGTCATTTGGTCAAATTACTGGTAACCCCCTGCAAAGCCTTCCGATCGGCAGGCGCAGTGACGTTCTGTATTTTAAATTGTTGTGAATCGAAGATACATATAAGATTTAAAAAACGGTAAGACCGTTGCCAAATTGCTTGCAGATGCCGGGTTAGCAGCTAAGCATACTTTATCTCATATATTACCCATAGAGTTGTAGCACTGTTAAAATACTGGCGTTAACGGGGGCTTTCGGTAGTCGTTTCTGTCTGCCTTTACAAATTTATGTGGTGTTTTTACTCCTTAATATTTTAACAATTCGGCTATAAATGATTTCCGCTAAATTCCAGTCATATCCATCAAAATTGGTTGTATTATTGAATTGAATAACAACCATGTCCATGTCTTTATGGTATTTTGCAATGCTCTGGTAGCCGGGAAGTAGCCCTGCATGTTCGTAAATGTAAATGGAGGAATAGATTTCCTGTTCCCCTTCCTTAAACACAGAACCATCATTTAATGCTCGCAAGAATACACCCACATCTTCTGCCGTAGCTAGCATTAAGCCCGTGTCTTCAAACTTAAAATCTTTATCAACACCAACATAATAACCGCTCATTACATCCTCAATATTCACTTCACTAAGCGAGCCGAAGGTATTTTTCAGCCCAAGTGGACTCAAAATTTCCTCCTTAATATATTGCTGGTGGGGATAGCCCAATGTTTTATCAATGAGGTCCTCAATCAACATATAATTGGTATTAGAATAACCATAATCTTCACCTGGCTCAAAGTCAGCGGGTAAATCCAGTGCATAGGCAAGTGTTTCTTGTCTACTTTTTGGCGGCTTTTCCCAATAGTCAGGATGGTTTACAAAATTGGGAATACCACTTCGATGTTGTAGCATCATTCTCAAGGTTATTTTGCCTGAATATTCAATTCTGCCCGAAAGTTCCGGAAAGTACTCAGCGAGCGTTTTATCCAAAGATAGCCGCCCTTCTTTTACTAACTTCGACGCAGCAACTGCCACATATAGCTTAGTAATACTGGCAATCTTGAATAAGGCTTGCGGGTAGGCAGGTATTTTGTTTTTTCGGTCGTGCCAGCCAGAGGTATAAAACTCCGGTGGCTTTCCAGCTTGGTCCACGTAAACAATCATTCCGTCGAACCCATATTTAATGCCTTCGTCTATTTGTTCTTGAACCGTATTAGGCAGTGGCACTATCCATGCCCTTACCAAAAGCCATGGTACGAAATACAAAGAGCCTATGCCAGCCATAATGAGGACTATTCTGAGGATTCGTTTTGTATGTTTCATCTTCCTTCTTTCATTCTAGTTCAGTACAGATCACAATTGCGCATAGTACCCATATAGCCTTGCTACCAACGCCCTGCTCAACTTAGTGACGTTCTGAGTTTTAAATTGTCATGAATCGAAGATACATATAAGATTTAAAAGGCAATTAGAACTTTACAAAATTGCTTGGAGATGCCGGGTTCGCAGCTAAGCATTAGCTTTACCTCATTTATTCTCTTAATGGTTTCAACACTCGTAAAATACAAGCGCTAGCGGGGCTTGTTTTTTTGTTTATGCTATTTGAATTCTATATTTTTATAAAAATCAAATAGCATGAAAACCATAATCTCATTTCTCCTACTCGTCATGATTTTTATGTCATGCAAAACCGATGCTGAACTCCAAAAAACAGAACAATGGTCGGTCTTCGAAATTGAATTGAAAGGACCTGAAGCCGGGAATCCCTATTTGGAGGTTAATTTTGAAGCAATATTCACCAATGGGAATGAAGCAGTTAAAGTTCTCGGATTTTATGATGGGAATGGAATTTACCGGATCAGGTTTTCTCCACCGAGCCAGGGTGTCTGGGATTACAAGACATCTGGTTCTGATTCACAATTACAAACGGAAGGAAGTTTTGAATGTGTAGCATCAACCCCAGGTAACCATGGACCTTTACAGGTTATCAATACTTTTTATCTTGAATATACCGATGGTTCACCCTATTACGGAGTCGGCACTACTGCTTATCAATGGACCAGTGTCAAGCAAAGTATTCAGGAGAAAACACTTGAAACCTTGGCATCATCCCCTTTCAATAAAATACGGATGTGCTTTTTTCCAAAAAGTTACATATATGGAAATGAAACAGAACCATGGGCCTATCCTTTTAAGAGAGAAGGTGAAGAGAATGACTTTAGTCAACCTAATTATGAATTTTTCCAAAACTTTGATCATAGAATTGCGCAGCTTTTGGAAATGGGCATTCAAGCCGATGTGATACTTTTTCATCCCTATGACCAATGGGGTTATGACAAAATGGGTAAAGACTGGAACGAAAAGTATGTACGTTACATGATGGCGAGACTATCTGCATATCGAAATGTTTGGTGGTCATTGGCCAATGAATGGGATATTCCGGAATTCAAGGAGGCAATTGATTGGGAAGGGATTGGAACCATGTTACAAAATGAGGATCCACATCAAAGACTTCGGGGTATCCATAATTGGTATGATACCGAAGATCATTTTTATGACCATAAACAATCTTGGATTACCCATGCGAGTATCCAATCTGCCAGGTTTTTTCAGGCCATTGAGTGGCGGGAGAGGTATCAGAAACCTATAATGTTTGACGAAATGCGCTACGAGGGAGGTGTTCCTAGTGGTTGGGGTAATCTGACAGCGGAACAGATGTCCAGTTATTTTTGGATGGCAGGTTTGAGCGGCGTTTATGGAACCCATGGAGATACTTTTCAAAATGATTCCGATGCTGAAACAGAAGTGAGGTGGTGGGCAAAAGGGGGGACGTTAGCAGGCCAAAGTGCTGATAGGATCCGTTATTTTAAAGGTATCCTAGAAAAGCTGCCCATACATGAGATGTCACCGGCAATTAATTCACTTGGGAAACCTGAAAATCTTGAAACAAATGTCCATATCTTAGCCAAGTCAGGTGAGGTTTATCTGGCTTATGTTGCTGATTCAGGGATGGAAATAAATCTTACTTTGGAAGGTGATGGAAAATACAAATTGGAAATCTTGGACACCTGGAACATGAATTCGGTAGAATCCAAAATAGTCGATTCCGGACCATATAGTTTTACCACAGATATTCCGTATACCGCTTTAATATTTCAAAAAATGAAGCCCGAATAAGCCAGCGCATTGCTGGGTTAACTTTATCTCATATATTATCTATAGCGTTGCCGCACTCGTAAAATACGAGCGCTAGCGGGGGAGACTTATATAAATTGATTTTTTGACTCTTTATGGGCTTGCGCACCGTGTCCCCCTATGGAGGAACAGCTACCGCTGTTAGCGGGTCGTTGTTTTTTGTTTGTCATTAACATATTCTAAAATGTCACCTGGTTGGCATTCCAAAACATTACAAATTGTCTCCAAAGTGCTAAATCTAATTGCCTTGGCTTTTCCTGTCTTTAATATAGAAAGGTTAGATAAAGTCAACCCAACTTTATCAGAGAGTTCATTCAGTGACATTTTCCGCTTTGCCATCATCACATCTAAATTTACAATGATTGCCATAGTTTATACAGTTAAATCGTTTTCGTTTTGAATAGCTACTCCTTTTTTGAAAATAGTGGCAATAATATACACCACAGCTCCCATTACAATAAAAGCTTGACTGTCTACCCAAAATTCGTTTAAACTATCGGTGGTATAACCGTAATGCATTAAATTTTTAGCTGACTGTCTGGCAATGTAACTTAGCAATCCAATCGAAAGGGTGTAATAACTAATTTGTGAAATTTGTCTCGCAACAAAAGTGTTGAACGGTTTTGACATGTCCATTTTGTGCATTAGACTGATAACTATGTAAAATAGGCAGGCTTTTAAAATTGAAATGATTAGAATAAAGCTATAGATGCCGAAAAAAGCTAATCTACTGTCTTTATACATTTCAGTTAAGTCCAACTTTTGATAAAGATTTTGGACAAATTCAGGATTATACAGACTGAAAAATAAATTTACTATTAAGCCTCCTGCTTCAATGGACAAGCCGACAAAAATGAGCCAAGCCACAATATATAAGCCCCAAAATACGAAGTTGTTTGTTTTTGACATCATTGTTAAATTTTTAATTGATGTGGCAAACGTAATAAATATTTATTGAAAAACAATAAAAATATGCCTTAAATCAAAAAAATATTTTTTGAACTCTTAAAAAATTTGTGATAAGTCGTTGATTATTTAAGATTAGTCATTAATTGTGGGAGGCCGAATATGAATTGGATTTTTGTTTGGGATGTAATATAGCGGAGTTTCAGTGTCATTATATAATGCCCGCTAACACGAATGACATAAAATCGAATGGATGTTTTATTTCATACGTTAAACGAAGTTCGCCTTTTATCTGACAAT
>JBGTEN010000059.1:0-7850 GCA_041747755.1 Arenibacter sp.
TTGCAAGTGTCACGGATGCAGCAGTATATAACTTTCTCCAAGACGCAGCAACTTCTTTTGCTATCCCAACGGGTAGTGATAATGGCTGGTATAATTACAGTCCGCAGACTAATCTGGTGAATCCCATTCCGGGAAAGATTCTGGTGATCCGTACGCATGATGGAAAATATGCCAAAGTAGAAATATTGAGTTATTATAAAGATGCTCCTGTCGAACCGGATGGCTTTGTAGATGAGGCTCGTTTCTACACCTTCAATTATGTGTACAATCCCAATGAAGGGGAAACCTCTCTGAACTAATGCAAAAGTCTGTTAGCATACTATTTATTGTTCTCCGGTTGATTCTTGGAGGTATGATGGTTTACGGGGGAATTCAAAAATTTCAAAAGCCTATTCCAACTCCCACAGAGGTGGTGGAAAAAGCAGAACAATTCAAGTCTCCGGAAAAGGAAAGCACCTTGCAGAAAATATTGTATATCAGTGGGGCAAAACAAACCGGATATTTCTGGCAGGTGTTGGGTATTTGCGAACTCATCTTTGGTATATTGGTCCTGCTTCAGGGGACAGGATTTATCGGCGCATTGTTTTTGTTGCCCATAACCTTACATATTTTCCTATTCCATCTCTTTTTAGAGTCCGATGAGATACAGGAATTAATCCAAACCGGAGGCCTGTTTTTAATTAATATTTTGCTGGTTCTAAAAGAAAAAGCAAAGTGGAAACCCCTACTTTGGATAAAACCGATTTAAGTTTGAGTTTGTTGGTTTTTTTGTTCAAGCCAAAGTGCAGTAGTGCTTTGGCTTTTTTGTAATACCCAAATGGAATACTACTACCGTAAATCCCTAATTTTTAACTGCACGCTGACCATCCCCTGCCACTCATTTTCATCAATCGAGAAAACGGCATCAAAAGGTTTCTTGTCCGCGGTCAACAGAAGTTTATCTCCCAAATTAAAACCAATAGCTCCGATGGCTTCCGAATCACGTTGTTTCACTGTCAGTTTTAAATGCTTTTCTTCTTCCCCTACACCTTTGCCGTAGCCCGTATCGGTAAGACGCTCCGCCATAAAAACCGGGGTCATATTGCCCGGACCGAAAGGTGCAAATTGTCGTATAATACGCATTAATTTAGGGGTAATGTCTTTTAGTTTTATCAAAGCATCTACCGAAATCTCAGGAGTTAACAATCCGGGATCGATGGTTTCCGAAACCACTTTTTCAAATTGCTTTTTAAAGGTCTGATATTGTTCTTCCAATAAGGTAAGTCCGGCTGCATATTTATGTCCGCCGAATTGCTCAATACAATCCGCGCAGCCCTCCAGCGCATTATAGACATCAAACCCTTTTACGGAACGGGCGGAAGCAGCCAGTTTATTGCCGCTTTTGGTAAATACCAGGGTTGGACGATAATAGGTTTCGGTAAGTCGGGAAGCGACAATACCTATGACCCCTTTATGCCAGTTCTCATTATAAACCACCGAGGTAAATCGTTCTTCTTCATTATTCTCCTGTATTTGCAATAAAGCCTCCCGGGTAATTTCCTGATCCAGGCTCCGGCGGTCCAAATTAAATTGTTCAATCCCGATCGCAAATTCTTGCGCTCTTTCCAAATTGGTTTCTGTTAGTAAGTTCACCGCATGTTGCCCATGCTCCATTCGCCCTGCAGCATTAATACGTGGAGCAATGATAAAAACCACATCGGTAATGGTAAGTTCTTGTTTTTTTATTTGATTGATAATCGCTTTAAAACCAACCCGCGGATTTGTGTTGATTACCTGTAAACCGTAATAGGCCAGTACCCTGTTTTCGCCGGTTATGGGAACAATATCGGCTCCGATAGCTGTAGCTACCAAATCGAGGTAAGGAACTAAATCATCAATAGTTTCTCCGTATCCTGCAGCAAGTGCCTGAATCAATTTAAAACCCACTCCACAGCCACAGAGCTCATCATAAGGATAGGTACAATCCTCTCTTTTCGGGTCTAAAATTGCAACCGCCTGGGGCAGATGGTCTCCAGGGCGATGGTGGTCACAAATAATAAAATCTATTCCTTTTCTAGCAGCATATGCGACCTTGTCGATGGCTTTTATACCACAGTCCAACGCTATAATTAACCTAAAACCATTGTCTTCAGCAAAGTCAATTCCCTGAACCGAAATTCCATAGCCCTCGTTATAACGGTCCGGAATATAGGTGGCCACATTAGGATATTTTGTCAATAAATAAGAAGAAACCAAGGCTACGGCGGTTGTGCCATCCACATCATAATCTCCGAAAATCAAGATGTTCTCGTGGTTGGCAATGGCTTTTTCAATGCGCGCTACTGCCAAATCCATATCTTTCATCAAAAAGGGATCGTGAAGATCGGTCAACTGAGGTCTAAAGAATTTTTTTGCTTCTTCAAAGGTTTCAATACCTCTTTGCAATAATAAGGTTGCGACCAAAGGTTCTACCTGCAAATCCATAGCTAAGCTAGCTATTTTGTGTGCTTCCGGTTTTGGCTTTATGGTCCAGCGCATGGGGGTATTATTTTATGTGTAAAATTAAATTAAAGTGCAAGCTCAAGATAAAAAAATGATCCTTGTAGCTATTGGTTTTTGTTCTTAATTATTGTTGCTATAATTTTTATTAATTGTTCTAATTCATCTAGTAAGTGGATTCTCTTTGTTTCATCACCATAATTTACTTTAGACAGGATTTTTAGGTTCACTCTTGATTCCTTTAACTCCTTCTATTCTTATACTTGCTTTGTTATTATAATCCTTAAGAGTTTTTCTTAACAACCAATGTCTTGGCAATAATATCTCCTACTCTTTGATTCCTTTCTGTTGATTTAATAACTATAAATGCTACCAAACCAAAACTGAAAGAAAAATCGATAATATCGGCTAGTCTACGTTTAACGGTTTGTTTTAGTTTCAGTTCTTCACAATTCTCGGATATGATACGAAGATTAACTGTCCAATGACCAAGTGTTGTTCCCAACTTCCATTCACAAATCGGCAAACATAAAAACCAAAATATCACAGGAATTAATCCCTTAAATCCGCTTACCTTAAATCCCCCATTTTCTGAAGGCTCCCCGTATAGGTAAACATAGATTATAGTGAAGGAAAAAATAATAATATAGTCAATTATCGTTGCAACAATTCTCAATCCAATATTCGACTCAAGATTTTCTTTCTTCATATAAACTTGCACTTAGAATTGCCTAATTCAAACTAAAACTAATTGTATTCTAAAAGTTTTTAGGCAATATATTGTGTTACGCAATAGCAACAAAAATACCATTAATAATTGTCGATATGGGGTTAGGGGGCTTTGTGAAATACTGTCTTAATCTCCATGGAAGCAAACCGTCGAAACATTTCCATAACGCCACAATATTTTTCTACTGAGAGTGCTACTGCCCTTTTTAATTTATCTTCATTCAAATTAGACCCATGAAAATGATACTCCACCGTAACCTCATCATAATACTTGGGATGCTCCTCTGTTAGGTTGGCAATAGTCTCTATATGAAAATTAGATACCTCCAATTTCATTTTCTTTATCAACATGGCAACATCCAAACCTGAGCAACCTGCTAAAGCAGACAGCATTAATGCTTTAGGTCGAAACCCGTCTCCCTCACCCCCATCTTCGGGACTGGCGTCAATTTTAAAATTCAGCCCGGAGGTATTATTGCTCTCAAAGGCCATATTGCCCAACCACTTAGTTGTGATATGATTTTTTGTACCCATATGTTTGTTTATTATAAGATGTAAAAATACGACTTATTATATAAAACCTGAACTACTTCTTCCCCCCAACCACAATCACAATCTCACCTTTAGGTGGTTTTTCAGTAAAATGTTTTAAGACGCTTTCTGCGCTTCCGCGTATGGTTTCTTCATACATTTTGCTAAGTTCCCTGGAAACAGAAACGGGACGCTCCGCTCCAAAATAGGTCACAAAACTGGCCAGCGTTTTAAGCAGTTTATGAGGCGATTCATAAAAAATTAGGGTCCTACTTTCTTCTGCTAACAACTCAAGTCGGGTTTGACGACCTTTTTTTACTGGCAGAAATCCCTCAAAGACAAACTTATCATTGGGGAGTCCGCTGTTGACTAAAGCAGGAACAAAAGCGGTTGCACCGGGGAGACAGTCCACTTCAATCTGATGCTCAATGCAGGCACGGGTAATTAAGAATCCGGGATCGGAAATAGCCGGTGTTCCGGCATCAGAAATTAAAGCAATGGTATCTCCGGAGAGCAAGCGTTTTATGATTTTATCTACCATGCTATGCTCATTATGCATATGGTGACTTTGCATGGGCGTGGAAATGGAATAATGTTGCAATAATTTCCCGCTGGTTCGGGTATCTTCAGCCAAAATAAGAGTAACTTCTTTCAGTACCTTTAGAGCCCTTAAAGTGATGTCTTCCAAATTCCCAATTGGCGTTGGAACAATATATAATTTTCCCATTAGTAATGTAAAAGCTTAAAAATAAGAAGCCGAAAGTTGTAAAACCAACTTTCGGCAACGATTTTAAAAATTATACTTCCGGTTAAGAAAATTTACGTTGAATTAATGCCATAAATCGGGCCTCATACAGCTCTTTTCCAATCCAATTATTATAATCCGGTTTTACCATATTAACTATAAAAGCTACAGAACGTTCCTCGGAATCAATCGTATTTAGCTGAGACAGTACTCTGTTCAAATCTTCTGCGCTATCATTAAAAAGATGTTTAAGAAAAACAAGTCTATCGTTCAAGTCAAGTTTAATATCCTTATTCAATTTGTCATTAAGCGACTTTAATTTAATTTCCTGATTATTTGTGTTGCTGACCTCTGCGGCTAATGGCTCCTTTTCTTTTCGTAAAAACTCGGGTTTTGCCAAAAACTCCGCAAATACTTCATCTACCGGCACGTTGCCACGCATTTCGCTTACCATATCTTTAATCGTGTCCATGCCGGGTGTTATGATATCTTCTTCGTGGGGATTGCTTTCCGGAACAGATTTGTTTTCATTAAGGACCGCTGTTGCCATGGTCTCAAATTTAGAAGCAATTACATTTTTGGACACGTCAACCTCAACCTCTTTTAAGTTCTGATCTATGTACTTTAAAATCGCCAACTTTTCATAAAGCCCCTTTGCCGCTTCATAGAGATCAGTAATATCATTTAAATTTCTGGAGGTTATGATATCAGTTGACATCCGCACCAATTCCTCTTTCAACTTTCTTTTCATCTGTTAATATTTATTATTTTTTTAAGGTCATCCCGAACAGTCGGGAGTAATTCGCATATCCTCATCGGTGATTGAATCGAGTTTACGTTATGCTTATTTCATGTCTATTTTATTTTGTTGACCCCTACAACGGGTTCAATCTAAGTGTTTTGTTCGGGTACATAGAACATTCCAATAATCATTATCCTATGTTTACTAATTAATCATGGATGTTTCATGAAATCAACCTTTTTTATTTGTCTTTTCTTAAAAGGTGTGCTTTCTTTACTAAATTTAGTGTCGTTATATTTAACAACGAAAAACAGCTAACTTTCGTCTAAAATTACAAAATGTTTCTCGAAAATACTGTTAATCATAAAGAACAATTCGGTTGGATAGAGGTTATCTCCGGCTCTATGTTTTCAGGAAAGACGGAAGAATTGATCCGGAGGCTGCGGCGTGCCCAATTTGCAAGGCAGAAAGTAGAGATTTTTAAGCCTATTGTTGATACCCGATATGATGAAGATAAGGTAGTCTCTCATGATGCGAATGAAATACGATCCACAGCGGTTCCAGCCGCTGCCAATATTCGACTTTTAGCGGATGGGTGTGATGTGGTAGGCATTGATGAAGCTCAGTTTTTTGATGATGAAATTGTTTCTGTCTGCAATGATTTGGCCAATAAGGGAGTACGTGTAGTTGTAGCAGGTCTGGATATGGATTTTAAAGGGAATCCTTTTGGGCCAATGCCTGCACTCATGGCTACCGCCGAATATGTAACTAAGGTCCATGCCATCTGTACTAGAACCGGCAATCTGGCCAACTACAGCTTTAGAAAATCAAATAATGATAAATTAGTTCTTCTCGGTGAAACCGAGGCTTATGAGCCGCTTAGCAGAGCGGCCTTCTTTAAAGCGATGCTTCGGGAGAAAATAAGTCAAATTCAAGTAATTTCAGAAGAAGTGCCATCCCAAAAAAAGAAATCTAATGGCTAAAGCCACTGAGACCATTTTAGAAATTGACCTTAATGCACTGGAACATAATTATCATTTTTTACGATCCAGAATACAACCCGAAACTAAGTTTTTGGGGGTAGTAAAAGCATTCGCCTATGGGAGTGATGCTGTAAAAATTGCCAAAAAATTAGAACATCTGGGAGCAGATTATCTGGCTGTGGCGTATGCTCAGGAAGGAGTCGATTTAAGAAAAGGCGGCATTACATTACCAATTTTGGTCTTACACCCCCAAGAAGCGAATTTTGACCAAATCCTAGACTATCACTTAGAGCCCAGCCTGTATTCCATAAAGCTTTTAAAAAGTTTTTTAGCTGAAGCAGAAATACAAAATAAGGTAGCGTATCCGATTCACCTCAAATTCAACACAGGACTTAATCGTTTGGGATTTAACGAAAAAGATATTCCCGAGGTATTGGACGTAATAAAGGATAGAAAGGAACTAAAGGTGGTTTCCATGCTTTCCCATCTGGCTGCGACGGAAGATTTGGGAGAAAGAGTCTTTACAGAACAACAAATAAAGCGTTTTAAGGAGATAGTAAGGTTGATGGAATTGAATCTAGACTATAGCCCGATGAAACATATTTTAAATACCTCGGGCATTTTGAACTATCCCGAAGCCCAATTTGATATGGTAAGGAGCGGAATAGGTCTTTATGGCTTTGGTAATGAAGCAGCAGTTGACGCTGAATTAAAAAATGTGGCCAGTTTAAAAACCATAATTGCACAAATTCATATGTTGGCTCCAAACGAAAGTGTTGGTTATAACCGGGCTTACAAATCAAATACCGCGATAGTCACTGCGACTTTGCCTTTGGGTCATGCAGATGGAATAGGGCGACAATATGGTAATGGAAAAGCCTTTGTGTCCATTAATAATCAAAGAGCCCCAATCATAGGGAATGTATGTATGGACATGATTATGGTAGATGTTACAGCTATGGATTGCAAGGAAGGAGATGAGGTTATTATCTTTGGCTCCGACCCGAGTGCAGAAGAGTTTGCCTCTTTTGCAGGTACCATTTCGTATGAATTGCTTACAGGGATTTCTCAACGGGTAAAGCGTGTTATTCTTGACATCTAAAAATGGGTTTCAGAAATGAATGAAATCCATTTTTTTAATACATTGCAGTCAAATAAATAACCATTTAAAACCAGCAAACATGTTAAAAGAGTTTAAGAATTTCATTATGACCGGCAACGTAATTGAATTTGCCGTTGCCGTTATCATGGCAGGTGCCGTGGGGAGCGTAGTTAATGGATTTGTTTCCGATATTATGATGCCAATTGTCGGAACACTAACCGGAGGTACAGACTTCTCGAACCTTAAAATTATACTAAGTGAAGCCTCAGGAGTGGTGGGAGCGGCAGACTATGTTGCGGAAAATGCCATTCGCTATGGCGCATGGATTAATACCATTGTTAATTTGATTATTGTCGGATTCGTTATGTTTTTAATTATTAAATCCTATAATAAAATAAAACCTGCTCCGGCACCACCGGCACCTGCAGGACCTTCTCAAGAAGAATTACTCGCTGAAATTCGGGATCTCTTGAAAAAAAAGTAACTATTTCGGGTTAATTAGAAAAAGATTAACCTCCGCTACACTACTATTCAATATTA
>JBGTEN010000060.1:0-14596 GCA_041747755.1 Arenibacter sp.
GCATAGCTGGCAGGGAGTTGCACCTTATCAAATAAAATTTTCTTAGGCATGGGAAGCGTGATGATGTTTAAGGGCTTTCCGTTTTCCAATGTAGCGTTTTGCAAGCGTTTTAAATTTTCCTGAAGGGGTTTATAGTTTTTATCCTTGGGATTTTCTTCAATTACGGTAACTACTGTATCTTCATTTATAAAGCGACACAAATCATCAATATGGCCATGGGTATCGTCTCCTACAATACCATCTGCCAACCAAATTACATTAGTAACTCCTAGGTATTCTTTAAAAACAGTTTCGTAATCTTGTTTGGTAAAGCCTGGATTTCGAACCTGAATATTTGGGTGCAACAAACATTCTTCAGAAGTAATAAGCGTTCCCTTCCCGTTAACCTCCAGCGCACCCCCTTCTAAAACCACATTTTTACCTTTATAGGTTACCTGAGTTAAGGGGATATTTAGTTTTTCGGCTATTTTCGCTGGTATATTTCGATCCAGCAGATAATTATTGTATTTGGCCCATGCGTTAAAATTGAAATTCAAGGCTTCCCTTTGCGTTCCATTTTTTACGATAATAGGCCCCGAATCGCGCATCCAACTGCGGTTTGTTTTTTGGATAATGAATTCTACTTTTTTTAGGTCAACATGCGCAATTTTTAACATTCTGCTAACCTTTTCCTTTAGGGCATTGTCCGCCACTACTAAAAAAACAGTCTCATAACAGCTTATTTTTTTGATGTATTCCACAAAAGCCCAATGTATGGCGGCATACTTGCCCGGCCAGTCGTTCCCATTATGCGGAAAGCATAAAAGAATACCTTGCTGAGTTTCCCATTCTGCCGGAAATCTTCTTGCGGACATTATTCTTCTATTGCACGTTTGGTAATATCTCCGAAAGCGTCTATTCGCCTGTCTCTAAAAAAGGGCCAGTTTTGACGTACATTTTCCTGATGGGAAAGATCTACTTCAGCAATTAGAATTTCTTCCTTATCTGATGAAGCTTGTGCCAATATTTCGCCTTGAGGACCACATATAAAGGAGTTGCCCCAGAATTCAATACCATCAGTATTAGGAATGTACTTCTCTAAGCCGATGCGATTGGCGGCAGCGACATAAACCCCATTCGCCACAGCATGTCCTTTCATTACATTCATCCAGGCACCATATTGGTTTTCTCCGTATTGCGCTTTTTCTTCCGGATGCCAACCAATGGCTGTAGGGTAAAATAATACATCGGCGCCTTTTAATGCGGTAAGTCGCGCTGCTTCAGGATACCATTGGTCCCAACATATTAGCGTTCCAATTTTTCCCTTTTTGGTTTTTATGGATTGAAATCCTAAATCGCCGGGAGTGAAATAAAATTTTTCATAAAAATGCGGGTCATCCGGGATGTGCATTTTACGGTATAATCCGGCTTGTGATCCATCTGTGTCTATAATATAGGCACTGTTATGGTAAATGCCCGACATGCGTTTTTCAAAGAAAGGAACAATGATAACCACCTTAAGCTCTTTGGCTAAATCGCTAAAAGCCGTGAAGGAAATAGCTCCTAAAGGCTCGGCAAATGAAAAATTTGAGACATCTTCACTCTGGCAAAAATAATGGCTACTGTACAACTCCGGAATGCAGATAATTTCAGCACCTTTTCCGGCTGCTTTGCGCACCCAAGCCAAGCATTTTTTTAGATTTTCCTGAGGAGTATTATTGAGTTGAAGCTGTACAACAGCAACCTGATAGTTGGTTTTGCCCATGACAAAAAAGGGTTCATATTAAAGTTCAAAGATATTAAAATTGAGATACCTTTTGTGCAAAACAAAGGAGTAAACCCATTTTAAATAAGGGAAAGGATTCTAAAAAGGATTAATCTTTTACAATAATTAACGTTGCTTTGGAACCGGTGGATAGATTCCATTTATTGGTGTAAATAAGTTTTCCTTGTTCATCAAAAACATCTACTTGAGCTGTATTAGGACCTGAGGTGCCCTGATTGAGCGCCTCAAAATCTAATCGGTTAAATCCTTTTTCCAAATCAATATTAACCCCTTTAAACGAAGCTGTTAGCAGAAAATTGGGTTCAATCACCACATCATTGGCAGAAATTTTTATTCGGTCCCCGTCAACGTATTCATGGTCTCTACAAACAACCCCTACATATTTTCCGTTATGTTTTATATCGCCCATGTATACATCGCCAAAATGCTCATTGGCACCTCTTCCTCTTTCTCTATCACCTATTTTAGTGTCAATTTTCATCCCGTGACCCGCCTGCACCAGCTCTCTGTCCGGTAACATTTTCACATTTTTGGCATTCATGGAATCTTCCAGATCGGGTGTTGGGGAATTTTCCAAAAGCGAGGGCATCTTGAGGGCAGGACCTTTTTCGGTGCCTTTAATATCTAAACTCTTGGTTTGCCCGGGAATATTGAGAGGTGTTTCGGAGAAATCGGTTTGCGAATGCAGACCAAGTCCCATCATGGAAATCAACAGAAAAACAATAAAATTTCGCATTTTCGGGATTGGCTTTTATATTCTAAACGTAAAATTAACAAATACCTTGCCAATCGATTTCTAATTTGCTGTTAAAATCGATTTGCTTATGACCATGTTCGTCGTAGAAAGCTTAAAAAATTGTGGTGCATAATATTGTCAATATCTGCCTGAGTATATCCTCTCGCAGAAAGTAAAGCGGGAATTTTCTGCAGATCGGCTATGGTATCCACATCAACCGGACCTTGTTCTTTTCCAAATCCGCCGTCTAAATCTGTACCAATACCCACGTGAAGGGAATTGCCTGACAGTTCGCATATATGATCAATATTTTCTACAATTTGGTTTAGGCTTACTCCCATGCCTTCCGGAGTTGATTTTCCACGGATCCAATTGGGAACCATCATCCAGGCATCGAGAGCCATCCCGATGACTCCTTTTCGGGCTATTAACTCTTTCAATTGCTCATCAGAAAATTGGCGGTTGTGGGGTACAAATTTTCGACAGAGGTTGTGACTAGCCCAAACAGGACCAGTATAAACTTTCATGGTTTCCCAAAAACTTTCATTACATAAATGTGTGGCATCCAGAATGATATTCAATCGCTCAATTTCTTTTAATAGCGACTTGCCTTTATGACCTATTCCTCCCACAGAATCTGTGCCATGAGCATAGGTGCCCGGACCGTAATGCGCCGGACCAATGGCCCGTAGTCCTTGTTCATAGGACCTTTCTAAATGTTCAATAGTCACAATGGAATCTGCTCCTTCAAGGCTTAAAATGTAGCCTATAGGGCTCGAATCTTTTTGTGTTTCCCATCGTTTTAATTGAGCGTCCAACTCTTGAAGATTGGTTATTTGTGACAACGCCCCTATTTCCTCCATGGCTTTATACCAAGCTAATTGCCCCTGAGTTTGCGCCCATGCTTGCTGCGGTGAATTCCAACCGGGTAAACGATTTTCCTTTTTCACATAGCGTGCAATTTGCGTTGCCACACATATGCCAATATTTCCTTTGCGCATAGCTTCAAAGGACACTGTGTTTTTTCCTCTATCGGGTTTATCCGTCATGCCTTCTTCGCTTTTTCGGATATCGGCAATAGACCAGGTCAGGTCCCTGTTCCATTCCATAGCGTTCATAGAAAGGTCTAAATGAGCATCGAATATAAACATAGTTCGTTTCTAAATTTCAAGTTGATGGTCCCTTGCCGCTACCTTCCAATATCCGGTTGCCTTTCCCTCAACAACCGTGACTACAGCTTTATATTTTGCCACTGTAGGGCAAATATGGACTGGAACAGCATAAAATTCATGACCAATGGGATAGTCATCTGCATAGGGAGTTTCTACTACCAAATGTTCTTCGCTTTGGCCAATTTGAGTACTATTTTCCAAACCTAGAACAACCACTCTGGGTAAAGGCATTTCCGAAGCAACAGACTTATGCCCCAAATCCAGACAAAGCAAGTTTTTTTTTGGTTTACTAACCACTCGCGTAAATAATACCGCAGCGGGGAGCATTTCAATATCAGAAAAGGATTTTCCATACCCGGCATCCCAAAGCAGCGTTGTACCAGGGCTGGCATCCACTCCTTTTCTTTTGGCATGAATTGGAAAGGTAGGGGACCCCCCGGCAACTATATTTTGCACTTGTATTCCTTTTTCTTCTATAATTTTCTTCAGTTCTAAGACCCTATCGAAAGCAGTATCACACAATTGTTTGCGCTTTTCCGGGTTAGGCTCGCGAATATGACCGTCATAAGCATGCAGTCCCATTGGGGTTAGGTTGGGATTGTTTGCCATCATAATTAATAGCTCCGCAGCGGTTTGATCGGGGGCGATACCGGTTCTGTTCATACCAATATTTAAATCAAGCCAAAGTGGAACTTTTATTTTTTTAGCTAAGGCCTTTGCTGCTATGGATTGAATAGTTTCCGGATTGTCTACGATTGTGGAAAATTTGGAATTTGGGTATTTTTCCATCAACTCAAAAAGACGATCGATGTTTGCCCCAACAGGCTGCATGGCCAGAAGAATATCCTTCGCATTTTGCATGGCTAATAATTCAGCTTCGGCAATGGTAGCACATTTAAATTTAAAAATACCATGTGCTAGCTGCATTTGAATGATTTCAGCCATTTTATGGGTTTTCACATGAGGACGCAGAAACTCAGTACCCCCCGCCATGGTAATCATGGTCTGGATATTTTTTTCAATACGTTTGGGGTATACCAGGAGCGAAGGTGAAATTAGTCCCGCAGTTGAAGAGAGTTCATACCAAGTAGTATTACTCATAGAGGTTGCTTTAATATAGTTCAAAAATAGCTTCAATTTCTACCGGAATCCCGCTGGGAAGTATCATGCCCACCGCGCTTCTGGCACCAACCCCATTGTCTTTTCCAAATACATCAGCCATTAATTCACTGAATCCGTTTATAACTAAAGGCTGTTGTCCGAACTCCGGTGTACAGTTTACCATTCCTAAAACTTTTATTATTCTTTTAATCTTGTCCAATTCCCCAAAATGGGTTTGTATCGTGGAGAGCATGGTGAGTCCCACTTGCCGAGCTGCAAATTTTCCTTGTTCTAAATTAAGATCATCACCAACTCTTCCTATTAGCAAAGTACCGTCGGTTTTCATAGGTCCCTGACCCGAAACGTAAAGAAATTTATCTACCACCACCACAGGCTTATACAAGCCCGCAGGAGGAGGGGCGGGAGGCAAAACCAGACCTAAAGTTTCAATTCTTTTTGAGATTGTATTATTCATATAGTATCAAATTATAGAAATATATTTAAAACCAAGACACCTATTAGCCCCATAACACCCACGGTAGTTTCCATTACCGTCCAGGTTTTCAAGGTATCTTTTACTGAGAGATTAAAGTACTCCTTATAGAGCCAAAAGCCAGTGTCGTTTACATGAGAGAGCATTAAACTGCCAGATCCTATTGCCAATACCATTAATTCTTTACTTACTGCTCCGTTGCTTACCAAAGGTAAAACAATTCCGGCAGTGGTAAGCCCGGCAACAGTGGCAGATCCTACACATACCCGCACTGCTGTGGCAACCAGCCATGCCAGTATTAGAGGAGAAAAATTAGACTCTTTAAGTAAGTCTGCAATATAATCACTTACACCACTATCAACAAGAACTTGTTTTAAAGCCCCGGCTCCTGAAATAATTAAGAGAACCATTGTAATTCCGGAGACAGCACTTCCAACAGAATCCATAATTTCCGGCATCTTTTTGTTCCTGGCTAGACCAAGTGTGTAAATAGCGACCAATACTGAAATTAGCATGGCAATTGCTGGTTCTCCAAGAAACACCAAGGCTTTTTTCAAAAAAAAGGTTTCCGGCAGAAATTGATTTGCGAATGTGGAAAAAGCAATTAAGAGGATTGGCAACAATGCAGTAAAAATACTTACTCTTGCTCCCGGCATTTCGTCGTCCTTTAGAACACGAGGATTTATAAACTCTTTTAATGGAGTTGCTTTAATATTTTTGATGGTTCGGGAAAATAAGGGTCCTGCAACAATAATTGCGGGAATAGCAATCAGAATACCATAGAGCATGGTTTTTCCAATATCAGCATTGAACATAATGGCAATTCCGGTTGGGGCCGGATGTGGTGGGAGATATCCGTGAGTTACTGAAAGCGATGCCAGCATGGGAAGCCCCACATATAAGAGCGGAAGTCCTGTTGAAACGGCTATAGTAAACACCAGAGGAATTAAGATCACAAATCCAACGGAATAAAACATGGGAATGCCAACAATAAAACCAGTTAACACCAACGCCCATTGAATATATTTGACACCAAATTTTTCAACCAACTGCATGGTTATTCTTTGGGCAGCACCACTATCTGCGACCAATTTTCCGAGCATAGCACCAAGACCTAAAATAAGAACCAGTTCTCCCAGTGTTCCTCCAATACCTTGTTGAACAGAAGTCACTATACTTTTCAGTTCCATACCCTCTGCGATACCCACAAGCAGCGAAACGATTATAAAGGAAATGAAGGCGTTTAATTTGAATTTGGCTATGAGAATAAAGAGAAGTATAATTCCTAGAATAACAATGACAAGCGGCATAAAAAAGAATTGGTATTTAAGATTAAATGGTGCTAAATATACATTTTTTTTGACCCCTTAAAATTTTATATTGTTATGAATGAAACTGTTTAGCAAAGATGCAGTAGCGAGGTTAGAATTTCAACTATTATTATTTTTATAAGCGGCACTAGGTTTTTTTAATGGAACACCAAAATCGGGCACTCTGAAATAGGGATAGTCTATATTGTTGTTTTGTGCCTTTTTTATACCTTGTAGCTTAAATAGGGAAGTATGAAAAAGCGAGATTTTCTGAAGCGCATGGGCCAGGTGGCAATGGTTTCACCATTTGTTTCTCTCGGGCTTAATGCCCAAGTTAAAGAGGCAGTTAAAAGTTATCCATTGAATGATGATGATGCTTTTTGGTTACGAATTCGTGAAGATTATACCTTAAAGCCGGAATACATCAATTTGGAGAATGGTTATTACAATTTCATTCCGAATCCTACCTTGGAAAAATTTATGGATCATGTGCGTTATGTAAATATGGAAGGCTCCATGTATATGCGTACAGTGCAATGGGAGAATAAGAAGCGCATCGCTGCCCGATTGGCTACTTTAGTTGGTTGCAGCTCTGAAGAACTCATAATTACGCGTAATGCAACAGAATCTTTGGACACCATAATCAGTGGGTTTCCTTGGGAAAAGGGAGATGAAGCCATAATGGCGGAGCAAGATTACGGAGCCATGTTAGATCATTTCGAAATGGTGGCCGAACGGTATGGTGTTGTGAACAAGGTTGTTTCGCTACCCCTACATCCGGAATCAGATGAGGAAATTGTAACACTTTATGAAAAACAAATTACCCATAAGACCAAATTGATAATGGTATGTCATATGGTGAATATCACAGGTCAAATTTTACCTATTCGGAAAATTTGTGATATGGCGCATAAGTACGGAGTAGAAGTTTTGGTAGACGGCGCACATTGTATTGGACATTTTAATGTGAATATTCCTGAGCTGCATTGCGATTATTACGGCTCTAGCCTTCATAAGTGGTTGAGCACTCCACTGGGGGTAGGGTTATTGTATATTTCCAAAGATAAAATCACCAAAATTTGGCCCTTGTTGGCAGATTGGGAAAAGAATCCGGAACGTATTGGTAGATTAAATCATACAGGAACTCATCCGGTGCATACAGACTTAGCGATAGATAATGCCATAGACTATTTAGAGGTTATTGGTTTGGAGCGAAAAGAAAAGAGGCTTTGCTATTTACAGCGCTATTGGTCCGACAAACTTCGAAGCACTAGAAATATTAGTATTAATACTCCGGCAGATCCCGAACGAAGCTGTGGAATTGCCAATGTTGGTATTACCCATATGAAACCTGCTGATTTGGCCAAAACGTTGTTAGAAGAATTTAAAGTGTTTACCGTTGCTATTGATGGGGCAGGAGTAAAAGGATGCAGGATAACCCCAAATGTTTATACAACACTTGCGGAACTAGACCATTTTGTGGAATCTATGAAGGTTTTGGCTGCAAGGGCTTAGTATTGATTACAAATTAATATTTATCTCAAAATCCAATCTTAGAGGCAATTTATCTTTTTTTGCACTACATTAGTTGACTAAAAACTTCTTCAAAAAATGGATAGCATTAAGCATTTTAGTTTACTTTTTTTTATTTTCATTACAGTCTTTTCGTGTAATACTTCTATAAATAATAGTAAAACTATCCAAAATAATAGTCAAAGCATAGAAATGAAAAAAGAACAAGTAATAAATCTTCTGGTAGGTACGTATACAGGAGAAGCCAGCAAAGGTATTTATCAATTTAAATTTAATCCTAACACAGGCGAACTTAACCAGAAAAATTTGGTTGCAGAATCAGAAAACCCATCTTTTTTAACTATTTCACAGGATAGAAACCTGGTTCTTGCTGTGAATGAAACAGATTCAGGAACCATATCCTCTTTTAAATGGGATGAGGGGCGTACAAAGCTAAACTTGATAGACCAACGGCCCAGCGCGGGAATGCATCCCTGCCATATTGTAATAAACCCTTCGCAAAATTTAGTGGCAGCAGCTAACTATTCTTCAGGAAATAGTATTGTTTATCCAATAAACGCCGAGGGTAAAATTTTTGATAAAGCACAAATGAAACAACATGAAGGCAGTGGTCCGGTGAAACCAAATCAGGATGCCCCAAGAGCTCATTTTGCGGCTTTCAGTGCTACAGGAACTTATTTGTATATAGTTGATTTGGGTATTGATAAGGTGATGAGCTATCCCGTAAACTCATCCGGAGAATTGGGAGATCCTCAAGTAGCTCTGCAGTTGGATAAAGGAGATGGTCCACGCCACCTTGTTTTTCACCCCGATAAAGACTTGGTGTATATCGTCAATGAATTATCAAATACCGTGGTTGTGGCTCAAGTAGATAAAATTACGGGGCTATTTAAAAGATTGGATAAGAAAAGCACATTACCTGATGGATTTTCGGGAAAAAGTTTTTGTGCTGACATTCATATTAGCCAAGACGGAAAATTTTTATATGCTTCTAATCGAGGACATAATAGTATTGCCATTTTTAAGGTTTTAGAAAATGGACATTTGGAACTTTTAGGAACTGAAGGTGTTCAGGGAGAATGGCCAAGAAATTTTGCCATTTCTCCTAATGGGAAACACGTTTTAGTAGCAAATCAAAATACCAATAACATTACCGTTTTTGATGTGAATTCTAAAACAGGTTTGTTACACTATACCGGTAAGCAGGTAGAACTTGACCGACCTGTTTGCTTAAAGTTCTAATGAGAGTTTGAGTTTTTTGGCGGAATTAAATGCAGACAAAATGTATAGAAAACAATTCAGAACCAAAACACATGAATCGTTCTCCATTCTCCTGCGAAGGACAGGTCCTTACTATTTAGACGGTTCATCTAAACGGGCGTTTTTTGTTAGTTTTAGGATGAGCTAAAAATAATTTTTAGCTACAAGTTTTTTATTGTTATCGCTCGTAATCAGTTAACTTTCTAGGGCCTTCCAATAGAATACGTACTACTTGCAAAGTACCATCTTCTTTGGTGTCAATTTGCCACTTTACTAGTGCTATTTTCCCGCCTTCAATCTCTATACCCGTTATACTTCTGGGATGAACACAGCTACCATCATTAAAAAAAGGAATACCCTCCGGCTCAGGAAACCTTGGTCTATGGGTATGTCCGGTAATAGTGAGTTTGTAGTTGTTCAACACAATCCATTTTTTTATGCGACGTTCTATTCGAATAAGCTCTTTGTAATTCCTTGCCGGACTGGTGGGGTCAGAAATACCCCAAACCTGCAAAGGCTTCCATAAAATCCAAACTAAAAATCTACTCCAACGCCAAAAGGTATAATTCCACCAATCGGCTTGATGACCATGAGTCAGAAAGATTTCTTGTCCGCTTTTTTTGTGTTTAAGAAGTAATGCTTCATGATACTTTAAGTCTCTAAAAAGTTCTTTCTCCGTATCTTCTATGGGTTCAAAATAACTAGAGAGGTTTTTTTTAACATAATACGGATTTTTGTAGACCATATCGTGATTACCCCAAATCATGTGTAACCTGTTTCCCAAGTGATATAAGCGGAGTAATCCGTACACATTTTTATGAGCCTCAAAAATATTTTCAAAGCTTGTGTTTTCCCATAATTCATCACCATCTCCCAGTTCAAAGTACTCAAAACCTTCATTATAATAATGCTTTAAGGCATGGAAATAGATATTCCTATTATTGGCAAAATCATCAGCAAAGCTATTGTCTCCCCTGTGGCAATCACTAAAAAGAATAAACTTTGAAGTATCGTCAAAAGGGATTACCTCTGCATTGTCATAACCCCTGGATAGTCTGAAGTTTGAGGACATAGTTAATCTGTTTATATAGCGTTCTTAGTTGGGTAACGGTCATGGCTTTTCAAACCATAAAAATATTAGTTTTCTTTTGTAATTTTGAGTTTAAAATTAGGACAAAGGTATTATGAAAGTAGGAGGTCTTGAAAATGAATTGCCTTTACGGCAGCTTATTAGCTTTAATAAACTTTTAGAGCACTATGAAGTTTTGGCTAATGGTGACGATTTTCATTTGGCAGCTAGAGCACAACAAATTCTTGATTTGCAAGCTCCATACCACATTCTAAGGGCTGGCTTTGACGATTTGTCCATCTTAAATAAATATGAGCAGGTAATTAAAGCTATTCTTCAGGATACTTTTCCTGAGGTATTAGGTGGAAACGAAATAAAGGCTGTCTCCATGGCGTATAACAACCTGATTTTTAATCCTTCTAGGCGATTTCAGAAAATTTTAGAAGATGCGGGCCCTGATTTTGAACTCAAAATACGGAACCAGGAAGAGGGAATTGATTATATCATGGCTTGTACTGTGATTCTTAATTTTTATTATGGTTTTAAGCTCGACTTCAGAAGACCTTTTTTTTATGATATTCCGGATGCCAAAGGGGTAATGCGACACTATCGGATTTTATACAATGCCGATTTTGTCGAAATTATTGCAACAGACAAGGCAAAAGAACTTACACAGGACGATGTGAATGAATTGCTAGAAAATCCTGAGAATCTAGAATTATGGAAGGAGAAAATACCTCCTCATAGTTTTGTTTCCAAAGGTTTTGTTATTTCCAATATGTTTGATGTTTCAGCAGAACATGCGATATCGGAAATCAAATCAAAACTAATAGATATTAATAAGGGTAAGGGCGAGGATTTTTTGACGGAGTTACAGGAAACATTTAGATCATTTTTCAACATACCCAATATTCGGACTGGTTTTGTGGCTTATAATGCCCAGAAAAAACAATTGGAAAGAATTCATGGAAAACAGATGCAAAGTTTTATTTTGTGTGATAAGTTTCTGGAGATTTCCGATGAAGCTTTGTGCCAGGACTCTTATACTAAACTAATGACTCAGAATTCCTTTTTTGGAATAGCGGATGTAGAAAGACAGCATCATCTAACCGGAGGAAACCCAATGTATAAGAATTTATTGGAGCAGGGCATTAAAAGTGCCATTTTTGCCCCTATAGCATATGACGGAGAATTGTTGGGGATTTTGGAATTGGTCTCTGAAAGAGTAAATGAGCTCAATAGTGTAAATGCAACAAAATTAGTGGATGTTATGCCCTATTTGGTTTCTGCAGTTTTGCGATCCAAAGTAGAAGAAGCAAACTTAATTGATGCTGTGATCCAAAACGAATGTACTTCGGTTCATCCGGCTGTTTTATGGCAGTTCCAGGAAGAGGCAAAGCGCTTCATAGATGAAGAAAGAGACGGCGGTCAACCTTCTTTTAAAGAAATAGTTTTTAAGGATGTATTTCCTCTTTACGGACAAATTGATATTGCAGGTTCTTCTCAGGCTAGAAACATGGCCATACAACGCGATTTAATGATAGAACTTTCTGAAATTAATGCGGTTTTGGAAGAAGCATTGAGAAAAAAAAAGCTACCTGTTTATGAAGAGCTGATGTTCAGGGTAAACAATCACCTGGACGAGATAAAAGAAGTGCTTAATACAAATAGCGAACAGGCTATTTTTGATTTCGTAAAGTCTGAGATAACACCGGTTTTTAAACATCTGAAAAAAACGGACAAGGAGATAAGCATATCTATATCCCAATATGAGGCAAGAATAGATACAGTAACCGAATCGTATTACGACCATCGTAGAAATTATGACGAAAGTGTAATGCAGATTAATAAAAAGTTGGCTGCGGTTATGGACAAAAAACAAGAAGCCGCCCAAGCAATGTACCCTCATTATTTTGAGCGCTTTAAAACGGATGGGGTAGAGCATAATATGTACATTGGCAATTCCATTACGAAAGAGGATGATTTTGATACCTTATATCTCAATAATTTAAGATTGTGGCAGTTGCAGGTGATGTGCGAAATGGAAAATGCGTATTACAAGCTGAAACCAAAACTTCCGATTCAGTTGGATGTGTCTTCTTTGATTTTGGTATATAATACTCCGCTCTCTATACGATTTAGAATGGATGAAAAACGATTTGACGTGGATGGCACCTACAATGCACGTTATGAGGTAATTAAAAAACGAATTGACAAGTCGTACATTAAAGGAACTAATGAACGGCTCACCCAAGTTGGAAAATTGGCCATTGTTTATTCCCAAAAAAAGGATGAGCTAGAATACCTCCGTTATATTAAATTTTTAAAGTCCAAAGGGTACTTTGGAAGTAAAGTAGAAATTGTAGAACTGGAAGGTTTACAAGGCGTCGCCGGATTAAAAGCAATCAGGGCAGAGATTTTGTATAAAACCGCAAATACACAACCTGAGAAAACATTTACTTATCAGGATTTAATGAATGAACTAAAGGCTGACAAATAAATTTTTTAAAGTTATCTAATGCCTCCAAAATATTTAAAAGAGATGGCAAAAGCAAGCACAGAAATAATCATACCCACCATAAAAATGGTGTAAGTCCACCTTAAAAGTTTATACTTTCGGTTCAACACCAATCCCAAAAAATACAAATCCTTTGTCAGCGACGAGTAAATATAGTCTTTGTCTTTCGTCAATTCTTTTAAGGCCCATTCATAATCTTCTAACTTCATTTTGTGAAAATTTCCAAAAAAGAGAAGGTTTACTTTTTTGTTTTTAACATCTTCCTTGGTAAAGGAGCCTTGGGTAACATTAGGACGGGTAGCCAACACTGCTAAAACCATTGCGATAACGCTAAAAACGACAAATATAGCCGTAGGGTAAATAAGGTAAGCATTGTTTGGGCTATCCAATTTAGGAATAAGAGTTGAAAGCGTTAAAGAGATTATTATAGCATTCACCGATAATAGAATGTTGGCTTTGGTATCTGCAATATCACTTAGGGTGATATGATTTCGAAGGGTAACTCTGAATAAGGTTTGTATTCCCCTATCCGGACTTTCTTCTTTGTATTTCGCTTTTAGCGACTCTCTTTTTGCAATGTTTTTTTCCGAGTCTTTTTCTTTTATTAGTCTATTTAGATTTTTATCTTTTCCATCTTGCCAGTGCTCCAAGGCATACGAAGTTTGGTATGCGTGTTCATAGCGAAACATTTTAATATTTTCTTCAGTCCATTCCGCGGGAGTAAAAGAGGCCATATTTAAAAGTGACAACTCTTCCCTTAGCATTTCCGAAGTTTCTAAATAACTTTTTTGCGACAGATGAGAGGAGTCAGCATCCCTTATAATTTTTTCGTTTAAACAGGTGGGTAAATGATACCGTTTAGTTGCCATGATTAGCTCTTTCACTTTTGCAATATCATCTGCTCCATAGTTATGAGAAGAAAGAAAATCATGGGCAATTTTACAACTTGTTTCTTCATGGTCTTTAGCACCCTGAGTATAGCCGGTATCATGCAGCCAAACGGCTAATAAAAGTATTTCTTTTTCCTTAGGGCTCAGGTTATAAAAATCAGACAATTCTTCTGTACTTTTGATTACCCGTTGAGTGTGTCTCAGGTTGTGATATATGAATTTTCGATCTAATTTATGGGTCAACAAATCGTTGACATAACTTTTAGTTTTTTCAATCATTTCCGACATAAGAGGCCTATTTCTATTGGCAAATTACAAAATTTTGAAGCGAAGTAAAACGATATGAAGAAATATTACTTTTCCTTGTTTTGCGGTTTTTTGTTTACCAGCTGCGCAACATATAATGCAAAGTATAACAATACAGACGAAGCTGTAGACTACATTTCCGAAAAGGAGATTTCCCATACTTTTTATTTGATAGGAGATGCAGGGTTATCTCCTGTAAATCAGCTAAATCCGGCACTGAAGATTTTTAAGGATAGACTGGAAAATGCCGACAAGAACAGCACTGCTATTTTTCTTGGAGATAATATATACCCGGCAGGCCTACCGGCTAATAAGGAAGACTCTACAAGGCATAAATTAGCCAAGAACCATTTGGACGCCCAATTGAAAACTCTTGAAAAGTTCAAAGGAAGATCAATTTTTATTCCCGGAAACCATGACTGGTATGCAGATGGACTGGAAGG
>JBGTEN010000061.1:0-12719 GCA_041747755.1 Arenibacter sp.
GCCAATTTGCCTTTTTGTTGATACATTGGAAGCTGGGCATACATCCACTCCAAGGTCTCCTTATAGGTCATGCCTTATTCGCCTAGTTTGAAATTTACTACTACAAACCCAACCTGTTGGCTAGGAGCTTTTGAATCTAAGTTCCATTTATGCATTAAAGCAGTTTTCCTTGCAGGTTCTGTTAGGCATGGATGATTGTTGGTAGTCCCCCGAACGCCGGGTTCAGCAGTAACAACATTTCCGTTTCTATCTACCACAATTCTTACCACCACTCTCCCCTCCTCATTACAGTCTTGCTGAACCTTTCCTTTGTTTACAAGAGATCTGCCATTTAATCCAAAACCTCCAGTTCCGGAACCTGCACCCGGACTACCGTAATAACTGGTAGCATAAGGATCTCCGTCCCGTTGCCCCTTATCTCCAGCTCTTTTATCGTCTCCTTCCCCGCCTGTAGCAGTTCCATCATTTTTAGGCCCATTAATTATGCTAGATAGTGCGTCTGTGGTACTCTGCGAAGGTTTTGGGGTCTCAACAGGTTTCTTAACCTCTTCTTTAGGTTTTGGTTCTACCTTAGGGATTTCTTTTACCTCTTTCTTTTTTGGCGGAATTACCGGCGCATCTACTTCATCGCTCGTTAGCACCTCTTCAATTTTTTCCTTTGGGATTTCCTTTACCGCTTCTTCAACCTTCTGTGGGGCTTCTTCTTTTGGAGCAGTTTTAATAAGCTCTTTTGGCTGAACATTTCCTGAACCAAAATCCATGGCTCCAAAATTTACAGAAATTCCATTTTCAATTGGAGGATCTAGGTACGTAAGACCAATATAAAAAAGCAAAAGCAAAAGTGCACTTAACAACAATGTGGTAAGTGTAAATGATTTTTTCTTGTGCTGGGTGTCTAAGAATGACATTAATTGGGTCGCACTGCCAGAATAACTTTATAATTATTCCTATTGGCAATATCCATAACGTTTACTGCCTCTTTGATAGCAACGTTTTCCTCTGCTCTTAGGATAATAGTGGGTTTCTCCTGACCTTCCAGTGCCTTTTTTAGTTCAATTTCTATATATTCTCCGTTAATCTTTTGATTATTTACAAAGTACTCTAAATTTTTATTGATACTTACTGATACATTTTGGGTATTTGTTGATTTCCCTTTAGCTTTGGGCAAAAGTAAATCCAATGCATTTGGCGAGTTAGCAGTTAACATGAAGAATACCAGTAATAAGAAAACAATATCTGTCATGGATGCCATGCTAAAGTCAGGGCTAACCTTATTTCTACCTCTAAGTTTCATATGGCAATGTTATAAAGGTTCGTTCAGTAAGTCTAAGAAATCCACCGCGTTGGCTTCCATCTTATGGACCACTTTATCGGTTCTGTTGACCAAATGGTTATAACCAATGTATGCAATAATTCCTACAATAAGACCTGCAACCGTTGTTGTCATAGCAGTGTAGATACCAGCTGCCAATGATCCCATTTCTGCCTGCCCGCCACTACTAGCCATTTGATGAAATGCCAAAATCATTCCAATAACAGTACCTAAGAAACCTATCATAGGTGCTGCACCGGCCACTGTAGCCAAAATACTTACATTTTTTTCTAATTTATAGACCTCTAATGTGCCGGCATTCTCTATAGCCGTATTAATATCATCCAAGGGCTTCCCTATTCTGGAAATACCTTTTTCTGTCAATCTTGCCACAGGAGAATCTGTTTGTGCACATAGTATTTTGGCAGATTCTAATTTTCCGTTAATAATGTGGTCTCGTATTTGATTCATGAAATTTTTATCAATCTTTGAAGCTGCTTTAATTGCAAAAATACGTTCAAAGTAAATGTATAATGCTACAAAAAGCATTACAAAAAGAATACCAATAATGACAACGCTACCTGTGCCTCCACTGACAATCAAATCAATTACAGAAAGTGTTTTTTCCTCCGATACATCAACCCCCATCTCAGCTTCATTTGCCAGATCTTGAAATATTAACATAGATTACTTAATTATAGTTGCCGTTATAACGGTATTATATCGATTAAATTATGCGTTTAAAATAAAATTTCGAAGAATAATAAATACAGCTGCTCCGGCTAAGAATCCCACCAATGCCAACCATGCAATTTTCTTTAAATACCAAAAGAAATCTATCTTCTCCATACCCATTGCTACTACGCCCGCAGCAGATCCAATAATAAGCATACTTCCCCCTGTTCCGGCAGAATAAGCAATAAAATGCCAAGCCGGTTCATCTGTTCCTACCTGAAACATACCAATACTTGCAGCAACCAATGGAACGTTGTCAATAACTGCTGATCCTACACCCAAAAGAAGAACAACAAGATCAGAGATTTTAGTAGAATGCAGTTCTGTCCCCAACCCGGGCATATTTTCGTTAAGCATTCCCGCAAAGTGAAACAACATTCCCAAAGATTCTAGAGCAGCTACGGCCAACAAAATTCCTAAAAAGAAAAGAATACTGGGTAATTCTATCTTAGAAAGAGATTTGTGAACCGGACTATGATGTGAACCGGAACTATGATCTGCTGCTCCGGGAACGGTAGAAATGCTGAACTTTCTGTAACTGTATATTTCCGCAAACGCCGCAACTACTGCAAGGGACAACATCATTCCAACATATGGAGGCAAATGAGTAACAGTTTTAAATATTGGAACAAATATGATAGCTCCCAAACCTAAATAAAACATGGTTGTGCCGTACTTCGATTTAGGTCTTTCATTGTCCTCATTCTCTGTTGCAATTTCTCCTTTAAAAATTGCCATTCTTGAAGCAAGAAAAGTAGGCACAATACAGCAAAATATAGAAGGCAATAAAACATGTTCTATTAAAACCAAGGCCGTTACCTTGTTGGCAATCCAGAGCATTGTTGTGGTAACATCTCCAATTGGAGACCAGGCCCCTCCTGCGTTTGCCGCAATAATAATAATACCGGCGAACCAAAGTCTTAATTCTTTGTCTTTTATGAGCTTTTGTAAAATGGTAATAAGCACAATTGTTGCAGTAAGATTGTCAATTATTGCAGATAAAATAAATGCTAACAGCGAAACAATCCATAGTAATTTTTTCTTATTCTTTGTTTTAACATACCCTTTAATGGTGGAAAATCCGTCGAAATAATCTATAATTTCCACAATGGTCATTGCTCCCAATAGAAAAAACAAAATTTCTGCAGTCTTCCCTAGGTGATGAAGCAATATTCCTTCCAGTGAACCCTCTTCAAGCTCCTGCAAATCTGGATTTACCTCAAAAACGGGCAAATGACTAAGTGCTATAATCGCCCATAACAAGGCCATCATCCCCAAAGCGGGTATTAGTTTATCTATTTTCAAATTATGCTCTAGGGTTATAGCTAAATAACCCAAAACAAATACAATAACAATAATGGTTTCCATAGGAGTTGGTTTAAATTAATTGTTTCAATGCGATTTCAAATCCGGTACTGCTCAAGTTTTTTTTTGTTGAATTTTGGTTAAATATATTGAAAATTGCCTTTCTAATAGTCTCTGAAGTGTCATTAAAAATTAAATCATCATCCATGGCTACTCTTCCTTCCATAAAATAGGCAAAAACCCGAGCCATGCCACAATTTGATATAAAATCCGGAATTAAACTAACCCGACTATCTGTATATTCCATAATAGGGCCAAAAAATATCTCTTTATCAGCAAATGGTACATTTGCACCGCAAGTAATTACCTCTAAGCCAGAATTGATCATACACTCAATCTGTTCTTTTGAAACTAATCTTGAAGAAGCACAGGGTGCAAAAATCTCAGTAGGTAAATCCCAAATAAGTTTGTTGATTTCATTAAATGGTATCATATTAGTTGTAAGCAAAGTATTTCCCCTTTTATTCAGAAAAAAAGTTCGAATCTCTTCAAATGAAAAACCATTTTCATTTATTACTCCCCCTGCTCTATCAATAATACCCACTACCTTAGCTCCCATTTGGGCCAAATAAAAAGCAGCCGCGGAACCTACATTACCAAATCCTTGAACCACTGCCCTTTTCCCAACAACAGTACCACCAAAATTAGCATAATAATGTTTTACTGCCTCGGCAACGCCATATCCGGTAATCATATCGGCTACAGTATACTTCCTTGCCGGGTTGGGACTATGTTTGTCACTTTCAAGAACCTTAATAACACCCAGTCTTAATTGACCTATTCTATTAATTTTATCAGCCTCTGAGGGTTTAAAATGACCATTAAAAACCCCTTCCTGAGGATGCCAAACACCCGCATCTTCTGTAATTGGAATTACCTCATGAATTTCATCGACATTTAAATCGCCTCCTGTTCCGTAATAACTTTTCAACAAGGGTGCCACCACTTTATACCAACGTTCCAATACACCTTTCTTTCTAGGGTCTGCAGGATTAAAATTTATTCCTGATTTGGCACCACCAATTGGGGGTCCCGACACGGTGAACTTAATTTCCATGGTTTTTGCTAAAGACAAAACCTCATTTAAATCCAAGCCCTCGCGCATTCTTGTTCCCCCGCCAGCAGCACCACCCCTTAGTGAATTAATAACTGCCCATCCCTCTGCTTCTGTCTCAGAATCCTTCCAATGAAATATAATTTCAGGTTGTTTGTTTTCGTAAATACTTAAAAGTTCTTTCATTTAATTCTAAATTATGGACGTAATTCTAAACCTAATACTCAACATCATTATCACTACCATCCGAAAGTCTCATTGCTGTCTCATAATTTTTTACAGTATTGCGAACTTATAGAATCCCTTAAAAACAAATATAAAAATATAGAATTGGATTTAAAGTATTTCCCTAACAGAACATAAATATTTTACCATGCATTAAACAAAGGAACACCTTCTTGCAACTAAATTAAGATTGGATTAATTCTATTTCCATTACATAGGTCTATATTTGTAGGACTATACTTTTTATAAAAATTGTTTTATGGATTTTAAACTTACAGAAGAGCAATTACTGATTCAGCAAGCAGCGAAAGATTTTGCCGAAACCGAATTGTTACCAGGGGTTATTGAGCGCGATGAGGCACAAAAATTTCCTGTAGATCAGGTCAGGAAAATGGGAGAGCTGGGCTTTATGGGTATGATGGTAGCCCCACAGTATGGAGGAAGCGGACTTGACACCCTTTCATATGTTTTAGTGATGGAAGAGCTTTCCAAAATAGACGCCTCTGCATCCGTAATAGTTTCTGTAAATAACTCCCTAGTTTGTTGGGGATTAGAAAATTTTGGTACAGAAACTCAGAAACAAAAATATCTTACAAAACTGGCAACCGGAGAAATTTTAGGCGCATTTTGCCTTTCCGAGCCGGAGGCAGGAAGTGACGCCACCTCACAAAAAACAACAGCTATTGATAAAGGGGATTATTACCTCTTAAATGGAACAAAAAACTGGATAACCAATGGAAGTTCCGCTTCAGTATATCTGGTCATTGCACAAACGGACCATGATTTGAAACACAAAGGAATTAATGCCCTATTAGTAGAAAGAGGCATGCCGGGTTTTGAAATTGGCCCAAAAGAAAATAAGTTAGGGATTCGCGGTAGTGATACCCATTCCTTATTGTTTAATGATGTCAAAGTTCCAAAAGAAAATCGCATTGGAGAAAACGGCTTTGGATTTAAATTTGCAATGAAAACCCTTGCTGGGGGTAGAATTGGTATTGCTGCACAAGCTCTTGGTATTGCTGCTGGAGCATATGAACTTGCTAAAAAATATGCTAAGGAACGAAGAGCTTTTGGTACGGAAATAGGTAATCATCAGGCAATTGCTTTTAAGTTAGCAGATATGCATACGCAAATAGAAGCAGCACGATATCTTGTTTACAAAGCAGCGTGCGACAAGGATAACAACGAGAATTATGATCTCTCTAGTGCAATGGCCAAACTTTATGCCTCACAAGTAGCAATGGACACTACAGTAGAAGCGGTACAAATTCATGGCGGAAACGGTTTTGTAAAAGACTACCACGTAGAGCGTATGATGCGTGATGCAAAAATTACTCAGATTTATGAAGGAACTTCTGAAATTCAGAAAATAGTAATTTCAAGAAGTATTCTAAATAAATAAACTCTACTTTTTAATTACGAAGCACCCCTTTAAATTTAGGGGGTCAATCAAAGATTTAGTATGTAATTATTGTTATACAGTTTATCTTTTATATGCTTTTATGTTAATTTATCTAATTTAGAGCACGCCACCCCCCTTTTCTTCTTTGCTGGAATAATAAGTTTGGTAATTTTACCATAATCTCAAATTAACATAAGCAAATATTGAAAAATGTATATATTTTAACGTTTTATGATAAACGTTGATTTTTTTATTGTTTAGATTTTAAATGAATACATATAATTCAAATAAAATAATATTTTTGAAGAAATACCGTAATTTATGAAGTTGATAAAACAAGGTTTATACCTACCCGAATTTGAGCATGACAATTGTGGTGCCGGGTTTATATGTAGTCTAAAAGGAAAAAAATCCAATGATATAATTCATAAAGCATTGGAAATATTAGAACGCCTAGAACACAGAGGAGCTGTAAGTTCTGACGGAAAGACAGGTGATGGTGCGGGTATTTTAATAGATGTTCCTCATGATTTTTTTCAGCAAGTATGCCCTTTTGAACTACCTGCACCTGGAACATATGCAGTGGGAAATGTGTTTTTACCTCAGAAGGAAAACCAAAGAGATTTTTGTGTTTCTGTTTTTGAAGAAAATATTAGAAAGCAGGGATTGAAATTATTAGGTTGGAGGGATGTTCCTGTAAATAAAACCATTCCGGGGAGAATTGCCTCCGAGACTGAACCTTTTATTAAACAAGTTTTTGTAGCAAAGGAAAATCAAGAACAGGACTATTTTAAATTTAACTTAAAACTTTTTGTTGCGAGAAAAGTTACAGAGCATAAAGTAATTAACTCTAAACTTTCAGAAAGCAACTTTTTCTATGTACCAAGTTTATCAACTAAAATTATCATCTTTAAAGGCCTTTTAATGCCGGAAGACATTAGTTTGTATTACGAAGATCTCTTAGATTCCAGAGTTGTTACCAGACTAGCCTTAGTACATCAACGTTTTTCCACAAATACTTTCCCTACCTGGGATTTAGCACAGCCATTCAGATATATGTGCCACAATGGCGAAATAAATACGTTAAGAGGTAATATCTCAAGAATGCGATCTCGGGAGGAATTATTAAAGAGTGAGCTTTTTGGCGATGAGATAAAGAATATTTTACCCATTGTACTTCAGGGAAAATCGGATTCAGCTATCATGGATATGATTGTTGAGTTGTTGCTTATGACTGGTAGGTCGCTCCCAGAGGTTATGATGATTTTGGTTCCCGAAGCGTGGGAAAAAAATCCGGACATGTCAGAGGCCAAAAGATCCTTTTACGAATATTATTCATGTATGATGGAGCCTTGGGACGGCCCGGCCTCTATACCTTTTACGGATGGCAATTACATTGGAGCCGTTTTGGATAGAAACGGTTTAAGACCATCTAGATACTCGGTAACCAAAGATGGTTATGTAATTATGTCCTCAGAAACAGGAGTCGTAGAATTAGAACCTGAGAATATCGCCTTTCACGGAAGATTGGAACCGGGCAAGATGTTCTTGGTAAATATGGAAGAAGGTCGGATTATAAACGATGAAGAGATTAAAGAGGAAATAGCAAAAAGGTATCCTTACAAAGAATGGCTCAACAAAAATTTAGTGCATCTAAGAGATATTCCATATAATGATTGTCCTCTCTTCTTAAATGAAGCTACTTTAGAGAAACGTAAATCGGTATTTGGCTATACTCTGGAAGACATAAATACAATCATACTTCCTATGGGCAAAACTGCTAAAGAACCAATAGGTTCAATGGGATCTGATACACCGCTTGCAGTTTTATCTGAACGACCACAATTAATATACAACTACTTTAAACAATTGTTTGCACAGGTTACCAATCCTCCTTTAGATGGTATTCGGGAAGAACTTATTACAGATATAAGTCTAACTCTGGGAAGTGATCATAATATCTTTGATTTTACAGAATTACATTGCAGAAAATTAAAAATTCAAAATCCTGTAATTTCCAAAGAAGACTTAGATAAGATAAAAAACTATGATGTGAGTCCTGATTATAAAGTAGTGAGTATTCCCATACTTTACTCTATTGAAAGGGGTCATAACGGACTTGAAGAAGGTTTGGAAGCTGTATTAAACCAGGCTTCAAAAGCCATTGATGAAGGAGCAAATATTATAATACTATCAGATAGAAATGTAAGTAAGGAAAAAGCTCCCATACCAGCCCTTTTGGCTTGTTCCTATGTAAACAGTGGTTTACAGCGTTTAAGAAAACGATCCAAATTAAGCGTTATCATTGAATCTGCCGAGCCACGAGAAGTCCATCATTTTGCCTTATTATTCGGTTTTGGGGCAAGTGCTATTAATCCCTATCTGGTAAATGAGATAATAGGAGAGCAGATTCAAGAGAATAATATTACAGAGTACACTTTTGAAGAGGGTATAAAAAATTATAACAAGGCGATAGGTAAAGGGGTATTAAAAGTGATGAACAAAATAGGAATCTCCACCTTAAATTCCTACCGGGGTTCACAGCTATTTGAATGTATAGGTATCAATACTAATGTCGTAAATAAATATTTTCCAAATACTCCGACAAGAATTCAAGGCATAGATTTATACCAGATTGAAAAGGAAATCGCAAAGCGCCATCATAAGGCATTTGCTTCACAAGAAGTAGCGGCAAATCTGGAATTGGAAATAGGGGGAGAATACCGATGGAGAAGAGATGGCGAAAAACATCTTTTTAACCCATTGACAATAGCCAAGTTACAACAATCAGTCAGAAATAATGAGCCTGAGTCCTACAAGGAATTTGCAGATATGGTCAATGAACAATCCAAAAATTTGATGACTATTCGTGGATTGTTTGAATTCTCAAACTATGATCCTATCCCAGTTGATGATGTTGAACCCTGGACAGAAATTGTAAAGCGCTTTAAAACAGGTGCAATGTCATATGGCTCTATTAGTAAAGAGGCGCATGAAAATTTGGCCATTGCAATGAACCGAATTGGAGGAAAGAGTAATTCAGGTGAGGGTGGTGAAGACGCAGAACGTTTTTACCGAAATCAAAATGGCGATTGGAAAAATAGTGCCATCAAACAAGTTGCATCAGGTAGGTTTGGTGTAACATCCAATTACCTAACTAACGCCGGGGAGATTCAAATAAAAATGGCACAAGGCGCAAAGCCGGGTGAAGGTGGACAACTTCCCGGATTAAAGGTTAATCCATCCATTGCGAAAACCAGAAATTCTACCCCCTATGTAGGTCTAATTTCCCCTCCTCCTCATCACGATATTTATTCCATTGAAGACTTATCCCAACTAATATTCGATTTAAAATCAGCAAACCGGGATGCAAGAATTAATGTAAAATTGGTTTCAGAAGTAGGTGTCGGCACTGTTGCTGCCGGAGTATCCAAAGCAAAAGCAGATGTTATATTAATTTCAGGTCATGACGGAGGTACAGGTGCATCGCCTTTAACCTCCCTAAAACATGCTGGTCTGCCTTGGGAGCTCGGTATTGCAGAGGCCCAACAAACCTTAGTCTTAAATGACTTAAGAAATAGAGTTGTCTTGGAATGTGATGGTCAATTAAAAACCGGAAGAGACGTAGCTATTGCCTGTTTATTAGGTGCGGAGGAATTTGGTTTTGCTACAGCCCCATTAGTAGCCTCAGGTTGTATCATGATGCGTGTATGCCATTTAAACACTTGCCCGGTAGGCATTGCCACACAAGACCCTGAATTGCGTAAAAAGTTTAAAGGCAAACCGGAACATGTGGTCAATTACATGTATTTCGTTGCTCAGGAATTAAGAGAGATTATGGCGAAACTGGGCTTTAGAACAATTAATGAAATGGTAGGACAAGTTCAAAAGCTAGATCATAAAAAGGCGCTTGATCATTACAAAGCTTCAGGTATTGATCTTACTCCTATTTTATATCAGGTTGATGTTCCTTCTGAAACCAAATTCTATAATACCCAAACCCAAAAACATGATATTGATAAGTCGATAGAGTTTGATATTATCGCCAAAGCACATCCTGCTCTTTTCAGAAAAGAAAAAATTGCTTTAGATTTTCCAATTCGCAATACGGATAGAGCTGTTGGCGCTATAATAAGTAATGAAATATCTAAGATCTACGGAGCAGAGGGCTTACCGGAGAACACACTTAAACTAAACTTTACAGGTTCTGCAGGGCAAAGCTTTGGTGCATTTGCCACCAAGGGATTAACCATGATTGTAAATGGAAATACAAATGATTATTTAGGAAAAGGACTTTCAGGAGCTAAATTAATTGTAAAAGTTCCATATAAGTCAACTTTAAAGCCGGAAGAAAATGTAATCACAGGTAACGTGGTGCTCTATGGTGCAACATCAGGGGAAGCTTATATCAATGGAAAGGCTGGAGAACGTTTTTGTGTAAGAAATTCAGGTGCTTATGCAGTAGTAGAGGGCATTGGTGATCACGGTTGTGAATATATGACGGGTGGCATAGCAGTTATTCTTGGAGAGGTAGGTAGAAATTTTGGAGCAGGTATGAGCGGTGGTTTAGCTTATGTTTTTGACGAAAAGAAAACATTTGAACGAAAGTGTAATTCCGAAGATTTAAATCTATTACCTGTGGATGAGCCAACCGATATTGCTCAATTACGGCAACTTATAGAAAACCATTATAACGCCACATTAAGCCCAATAGCACAGCGTATATTGGAAAATTGGGAAAAAAGTTTGCCATTGTTTATTAAGGTTTTCCCCGAGGAATATAAGCAAGCATTAATTCGTTTAGAAAGAGAAAAATTGGAAACTATATAAATCGAAAAAAATGGGAAAGATAACAGGATTTTTGGAGTTCGATAGAAAAGTAGAAGACTATGCCCCTGTAGAAGAGCGCTTAAAACATTTCAAGGAATTTACACTTCCCATGAAAGAAAAAGAATTGAAAGAGCAGGGAGCGCGTTGTATGGATTGTGGAATACCATTTTGCCATAGTGGTTGTCCTTTAGGCAATTTAATTCCCGACTTTAATGATGCGGTATACCAATCTAAATGGGAAAAAGCTGCTGAAATTTTACATTCCACTAACAACTTCCCTGAGTTTACCGGCAGATTATGCCCCGCTCCTTGTGAGGAAGCTTGTGTTTTAGGAATTAATGAAGATCCTGTTTCCATTGAAAATATCGAAAAAAATATTGTTGAAACTGCATTTCAGAAGGGATGGGTAATTGCAAATCCGCCTTCTAATAGAACTAATAAAAAAGTGGCTGTAATTGGTTCAGGTCCCGCAGGCTTAGCTGCTGCACAACAGTTGAATAGGGCTGGACATTTTGTAACAGTCTATGAACGCGATGAGAAACCAGGAGGTCTTTTACGTTATGGGATTCCGGATTTTAAAATGGAAAAGCATGTTATTGATAGAAGACTTGCGGTTTTGGAAAAGGAAGGTATTGAATTTAAAACTGGCGTCCATGTAGGTGTAGATATTAAAGCCGATGATCTAAAGACAAACTATGATGCTATCGTATTATGCGGTGGAGCAACTGTTCGGCGAAATTTACCAATAAAAGGAGCAAACCTAAAGGGCGTAGTACAGGCTATGGATTTTCTTGCTCAAAATAATAGGCGGGTAGATGGTATTACCGATTTGGGTGAAGAAATAAAAGCCACAGGAAAGAATGTTGTCGTAATTGGTGGAGGAGATACCGGGTCGGATTGTATAGGCACTTCCTTTAGGCAAGGAGCCCATTCAGTTTCAAATTTTGAAATCATGGGAAAAGGAACCACTGAAAGACCTCAAGATCAACCATGGCCCTTTTGGCCTATGCGATTAAGGACAAGTTCCTCCCATAAAGAGGGAGCGGAACGTTTTTTTAGTATTTCAACCAAAGAATTTATTGGTGATGACGAAGGAAATCTTACAGGACTAATTACTACTGAAGTAGAGTGGATTAGAGAACCCGGGAAGCGGCCCATTCTGAAAGAGGTATCGGGAACAGAAAAAACCTGGAAATGTGAGCTTGCACTTTTGGCTTTGGGCTTTACGGGCTCAGAAATGACCATTGCAGAACAGCTTGGTCTTGAGGCAGATCCACAAAGCAACATAAAGGCGTCTATTAAAGATTATATGACCAATGTACCGGGTGTATTTGTGGCTGGTGATCAACGTAGGGGGCAATCATTAATTGTTTGGGCCATTTCGGAGGGCAGGCAAGCGGCTCACTATGTAGATACTTATTTGATGGGGAAATCCTATTTACCTTTAAAAGGGGAAGGGGACTTACCTAGAATATAATTATTTTTTATTTGGATAGTTAAAAGGCATTTCTATAAATAGAGTGCCTTTTTAGTACTAATTCCACATTAACTACTAAATTTTTTCGTAACAGCAACAATTGGTCTTAAACTTACAGTACTTATAACTCATTTAGAATTTTGATTTTATTACCCACAAAAAAGCCCTTCATATTGCTATGAAGGGCTTTTGAAAAAAGGCAGCGACCTACTCTCCCACCTAGTGGCAGTACCATCGGCGCAGACGGGCTTAACTTCCCTGTTCGGAATGGTAAGGGGTGGGCCCCGTCGCCATGGCCACCTTAAGTTGTTAGTCTTTT
>JBGTEN010000062.1:0-4607 GCA_041747755.1 Arenibacter sp.
AGCTAAACAGTTTAGTTCAAGCAAGAAAATCATCAATCTAAAAAACAAAATATTATGAATACAACACAAAAAATAAATGTTCAGTACAATGCAATCCAAACAAAGGGTTATTTGTGGAACAACAAAAGACGCTACAGCTAAACAATGTAGTTCAAGCAAGAAAATCATCAATCTAAAAAACAAAATATCATGAGAACATTTCTAAGAGAGATACCAACAGAAATACACAGACATTCTTACTTCTCTAATTTTAAAAATAGTAGAAGAATCCGTTGGGTAGCGAATAACAATTATACCTATTAAACCAAAGTTATGTTTTGGGTTTTATTCTAGGGGATGGACAAAAGATATTGTTCATCCCCTACTCCATTAAAGTATTCACGAAAGAGACCCTTTTGGAGTAGACCAGGATTGCAGGGAAAACTCAAATTTTAGCTTCGAGAACGTTCTTCCAAATCCTTAGTGAGATCCAATTTTCTGAATTTAGGTGATGCTATTCCCGTTGCAGTCACTGTAACTAATGTCATGACACCACCAAAAACAACCGCGGTTACAGTTCCCATTAATTTAGCGGTAAGTCCACTTTCAAAAGCGCCGAGTTCATTTGATGAGCCTACAAAAATTGAATTAACTGAAGCTACTCTGCCCCTCATATGATCAGGGGTTTTAAGTTGTAAGATGGTTTGCCTAATGACCATAGAAATTCCGTCTGTGGCCCCACTTAGAAATAAGGCAAGTACCGAAAGCCAAAATATAGTAGAAATCCCAAAAACAATGATGCAAAGTCCAAAGCCGAAAACTGCAGCCAATAGTTTCATCCCGGCATTTTTACTAAAGGGAAAGTAAGCCGACCCAAACATCATAATAAAGGCCCCAACAGCTGGGGCTGCACGCAGAATTCCAAATCCCTCTGCCCCTACTTTTAAAATATCCTGAGCAAAAATAGGCAGTAGTGCCACCGCACCACCAAACAAAACTGCTATCATATCCAACGTAAGTGCTACTAAAATAACCTTTGTGCCCCAGACAAATTTTAGCCCTTCCTTTAGACTTTTCATAAGAGGATCTCCCGCATTATGATTTAATATGGGCTTTCTGCTAATTCTTAATAAACTTAATAAGGCGATACCCACGAAACCTATAATGAGGCACATTGACCAATGTACCCCAATCCAAACGATGGAGAACCCTGCCAACGCGGGCCCTAAAACCGCGGCAATCTGCCAAACAGAACTGCTCCAGGTGGCAGCATTGGCGTAAGCCGTTTTGGGAACAATTAAAGCAAAAAGTGAAAATATAGTTGGTCCTGTAAATGCCCTGACAAAACCACCCATAAAAACCATAAAGTAAATGCAGTACAAAACAGTATTTGTGCTCAAGGTACTAGTTATTCTTGGCCATGTAAGTAAAAAAAGTCCAAAACTAACAATGGAAAATCCCAGTATGCATTTCACTAAAAGATTTCTCTTTTCACTTTTATCAACAATATGCCCTGCAAACAAAGCCATCCCAACTGCTGGTATAACCTCCATTAAACCTATAAGTCCCAGAGACAATGGATTCTTGGTTATGCTGTACACTTCCCATTCTATAATTATAAATTGCATAGACCATGCAAAAACCATGGCAAATCGAACTATTAAAAATATATTGAATTCCTTAAAACGGAGCGCAGCGTAGGGGTCATTTTTAGTCATAAGGATAAAACCCGTGAAATAAATTTTAATGTAAAAATTAGTATTCCAATAACTCTATTTTGCGAAAATCTATGGGATGGCTATTGGACTGTAGTGAAATAAAACCTTCTCTTACACGAAAATCATCATTTTGAATTATGGTTTTAATAATAGGGTTAGCATCATCATATGAAGGGTTTTTATAGGTAAGTATTTCTTCCCCATTTGCAAAATGCCTTATAATGTCATTTTTTACCTCAATTTCTATTGTAACCCATTGATTTCCATGAAACGTACGCTTTACCTTAGGTGGTGTGCAATAAGATTCATTTCTTTTACCATCATGCTCCACAAAAATACCATTGGCACATACTTCGCCTAGCGGTCTTTCATCCGTTCCATTACCCCCATGTAAATTAAACTCCAAACTGATAGGAAATAGCTGATCTTTATTCATTGAGGCAGCAGATTGACCAAGAAATTGGACTCCACTGTCGCGATAACCCCAACTGGGAGCTCCCGGTGCAGTTTCTCCCACAAATCGGTATTCTACCCTCAACCTGAAATTTGAAAGCTTTTTATGATAATATAACGCTCCAAACGTATTGTTGAAATTAGGACCATAGGCATCATAACGAACACTTAATATACCGTCTTGAACTCGAAAAGTGTTTCCAAAATTATCATTTAAAGGATGGCCGGCGATTTTTACATCCCACCCTGACAGATCTTTTCCATTAAAGAGGCTTACCCATGAATCGGCTCCTTCTGTTTGAACGGTATCGGAACTAATTGAAGACGTTAAAGATGTGACTTTGGTTGGGTTTGATTTACAACTCAAAAGTAGCAAAATAGTAAAAAATAAAATCGTGCTATTTTGAATAGTGAAGGTATTTCTATGTGAAGTAAAGTTTTCGATAACAATTGTATTAGTTAGACGGTACGGCTGTTGATATACCCGTGATATGACTAATATTATTGTAAATATCTCCGAGCAGCTTTTAATATTAATTTAACTACTTAAAGCAATGCAAAATAGAATAACCCTTTATATGGACAACTAGGATCTTTATACTTGGAATACGGTTTATTCTATGAAATAGACTAATAGTACCCTAGACTTTTTTAACTCTTACCGCATTCATTCCTTTTTGTCCCCGCTCTAACTCAAAACTTACTTTGTCATTTTCCTCAATAGTTTCAAGAACACCACTGACGTGTACAAAATATTTTTCCTGATTTTCGCTATCTATAATAAACCCAAAACCCTTAGAGCTGTCAAAAAAAGAAACTTTGCCTTTGCGAATCGGATCTTCTGCTTCTTGCTCTTCTTTTTTAGGAACCCCAATAACAATGTCCTCTGCGTCTATTTTTATTTTCTTTGAGGGATCCGGTGGGGTATCTGTCAACTGACCGTACTCATCTACATAGACCAGCATGTTTTCTAATCCCCCTCCAGTGGAATTAGCTTTGCGCTCTTCTTTCTTCTTTTGCTTTTCTTCTTTTTTCTTGAGTCTTTTTTTTTCTCTTTCCTTTTTACCAAAGGTCTCTTGTGCTCTCGCCATAGTATCTATTTTGTTTTATGTTATGTAACCGTTTCCGTGCTAAAATGTTGTTGTATTTTGGTACTGCAACAACTTATAAAAAGCCAATAAAAAAGTAAATCTACTTGCTTTTTGTAATTAGCACAACGGGAAATACCATATTACAACGTTGGCTATTCAGCATTCATAAAGTTACTACAAATATAGGTTTGATTTTTTGATAATTTAGAAACTTTATAAAATTGATTTGGCAGGATTTTATTTAAATAAAAGGCATATAAAACGCGCAGAGATTAAGATAATAAAATCCCAATAAAGACTCATAAAATTGGTGTACTATCTTCTATTTTAGGTCCATTGCAAGAACATAATCGTCTGCAGTTAAGTATAGTCTTTTTTCGTCCGGGGATAAGGTGCAATTTGAGGTTGCCTGACCGGTATGTATTCTGGCAATGACCTCTGCATTTTTATTAAATATCCAAACACCTCCGGGGCCTGTGGCAAAAACATAGTCCTTACTGTTTACCAGCATCCCATCCGGAAGTCCCTGTTCGCTAGGTTTACCAATTAAATTAGTGACATCATAAAATAATCTTTTATTCTCAACTTTACCGGAAACAGGCACATCATAAGCATACCAAACAGCATGTTTTTGATCCGAAACAGCCACGTATAAAGTTGCCTCATCTACCGAAAGTGCAATACCGTTAGGTCTTGTAAGACTATCTAATAGAACCAAATTCCCTTTTTCCGATAAATAAAACACCCCTTGAAAACTCAATTCTTTAGTAGAATCTTCAACTCCCGAGGGTAGTCCGTATGGGGGATCTGTAAAGTATAAGTTACCGGCACTATCATAGACTCCATCATTAGGACTATTGAATTTTTTACCCAAATAATTGTCGACTAATGAAACAAAATCTGCTTTAGGAGCGTCTAGTGGCGCATTCATTTTTACTATCCGCCGATCTCCATGTTGCAATAATACCAGTTCTCCTTTATTATTGAGCAAGAGACCATTAGAGCCCGGTTCTTTCCCGTAGGAACCCATTCCACTATAACCGGATTTGGCCAAATACAATACCGTGTCCTTTTTGGAATCTACTTTATAAACTGAATTTCGAGGAATATCAGAAAATAACAGAAATTTTCCATTTTCAATCCATAGTGGCCCTTCGGTCCATTCAAACCCTTTGGCCAGAACTTCAATAGTCGCATTAGGATCTACTAACTCCAACGCCTCATCCTTAACTATTTCGATACGAAATTCTTTTTCAATGCCCGTTTGAGCAACCGGTTCTTCTTTTGGTAATTCTTTGCAAGCAGTCAATACCATTAATGACAATAAAAAATAGCAGGAATTTGTATTCATTTTGAAACGTTTAGG
>JBGTEN010000063.1:0-7166 GCA_041747755.1 Arenibacter sp.
GATATGGAATTACAGTTAAAGGATTTGGAAGCGGTAGACAAAAAACTGGAAAAAGTAAAACGCGCAGCCAAAACCGGAAATAAAGAAGCTCAAAAAGAGGAAACGGTATTGTTGAAACTTAAAGAGGAATTAGAAAAAGGAATTTCGGTTAGAGCAATATCAATTTCTATTGAAGATAGAAAGGAATTTGTTGCCCCATTACAACTCATTACAGATAAGCCGGTTTTATACGTTTGCAATGTGGATGAAGAATCTGCTGTGAGTGGTAATGCCTATGTAGAAAAAGTAAAGGCTGCAATAGCTCTTGAAAATGCCGAAGTTATTGTTTTAGCAGTAGGCACGGAGGCCGATATCACTGAATTGGAAACCTACGAAGAAAGACAGATGTTCCTGGAAGACCTTGGATTAACAGAAGCGGGTTCCGCTAAGCTGATACGCGGTGCCTATAAGTTATTGAATTTAGAAACCTATTTTACGGCAGGTGTAAAAGAAGTCCGTGCATGGACCATTCCCAAAGGAGCAACTGCTCCCCAGGCCGCCGGCGTTATTCATAGCGATTTTGAAAAAGGATTTATACGCGCAGAGGTTATTTCTTATAATGACTACATTACTTATGGCAGTGAAACCAAAGTAAAAGAAGCCGGTAAGATGAGGGTAGAAGGGAAGGAGTACATTGTAAAAGATGGTGATGTGATGCATTTTAGGTTTAATGTGTAGCAGATATACCATATACTTTTTAGTCCTTATCACTTCCTTTAACTATCTTACAATTAGTATAATACTTATTAAATTAGTTAAAGAATAAAGAAATCAAGATTCAAGACAAGAAGCTTTAAATTCCTTAGTTTTTTGAATTAATTAACTGTTTAACTTGGCACTTGGATATCTCAATTTTGCTGAGGCTTAGTTCCTTTTCATGAATTAGAAAGGGAACGGCTATCAACAAAAGGATTGTGCTCATTGTTAATTACTTTAATTTACAGGGGTTTTATCTTTTTGGAACACTTGCTATATTAGCGTGCACTTCGCACAAACCCCAAGATATGGCAGATAACACCCAATATACAGAAGATAATATACGGTCACTGGATTGGAAGGAGCATATTCGCCTACGCCCCGGTATGTATATTGGTAAGCTGGGTGATGGTTCTTCTGCTGATGATGGTATCTACATTCTGTTGAAAGAAACAATAGACAATTGTATTGATGAGTTTGTCATGGGTGCTGGAAAGACAATTGAAATCGCTATTAAGGACAATGTGGTTGATGTGCGCGACTACGGTCGGGGAATTCCACTTGGAAAATTGGTAGATGTAGTTTCCAAGATGAATACAGGGGGAAAGTACGACACCCGTGCCTTTAAAAAATCAGTAGGTTTAAACGGGGTAGGAACTAAGGCTGTCAATGCACTTTCAAGTTTCTTCCGAGTACAATCATCCCGGGATAATTTGCTGAAGTCGGCAGAATTTAGTGAAGGCAATCTGGTTATTGAAGAAGGACCTTCGGAAACCACAAAAAGAAAAGGCACAAGAGTCACCTTTACTCCGGATGAGTCTATCTTTAAAAAATACAAGTTTAGAAGTGAGTATGTCGAACGCATGCTTAAGAACTACGTATATCTCAATCCCGGGCTAACCATTATTTTTAATGGGGAAAAGTTTTATTCTGAGAACGGTCTTAAAGATCTTTTAGAGGATAATAATAGCGCTGATGACATGGTTTATCCAATTATTCACTTAAAGGGAGATGATATTGAAGTAGCCATAACACACAGTAAATCACAGTATAACGAAGAATATCATTCTTTTGTAAATGGGCAACATACCACTCAAGGTGGGACGCACTTATCTGCGTTTAGAGAGGCGTTGGCTAAAACCATAAGGGATTTTTACGGTAAAAACTATGAGGCCGCAGATATTCGAAAATCGGTTATCGCTGCCGTAGCGATTAAGGTAATGGAGCCGGTTTTTGAAAGTCAGACAAAAACCAAGCTTGGTTCTACCGATATGGGCGGGGAATTGCCTACCGTACGCACATACATCAACGATTTCGTCGGAACCCAATTGGATAATTTTCTGCATAAAAATCCCGAAACTGCAGATGCCTTACAACGAAAGATTATGCAGGCGGAGCGGGAAAGAAAAGAACTCTCAGGTATCCGGAAACTCGCTAAAGACAGGGCAAAGAAGGCAAGTCTGCATAATAAAAAACTAAGAGACTGCAGGGTACATTTAGGAGACACCAAAAACGATCGTAGTTTGGAAAGTACGCTTTTTATTACCGAAGGCGACTCAGCATCGGGCTCTATCACCAAATCAAGAGACGTTAACACACAAGCCGTTTTCAGTCTACGAGGTAAGCCCTTAAATTCATATGGAATGTCTAAAAAGATCGTTTATGAGAATGAAGAATTTAACCTCTTGCAGGCTGCATTGAATATTGAGGAATCTATGGAGGATTTGCGTTACAATAAAATTGTAATAGCCACAGATGCGGATGTGGATGGAATGCATATTCGTTTACTCCTGATTACCTTTTTTCTGCAATTCTTTCCGGAGTTAATAAAAGAGAATCATTTATATATTTTACAAACACCCTTATTCAGGGTTCGTAACAAAAAGGAAACATTTTACTGCTACAGCCATGAAGAAAAATTGGCAGCAATTGAAAAACTCTCAGGAAAGCCGGAAATTACTCGTTTCAAAGGATTAGGTGAAATTTCTCCAGACGAGTTTCAGCATTTTATAGGAGAAGATATTCGCTTGGAACCCGTAATGTTGGACAAGGCTATGTCTATAGAAAATCTTTTAGAATTTTACATGGGGAAAAATACTCCCGACAGGCAAGAATTCATTATTAATAATCTTAAAGTAGAAGTAGATTTAATTGAAGAAAATTAGTTACAAATCAAATCAATACGTAGTTTCAGTGTATGGAAGATAATGAAGAACTGAACGCTTTAACAAACGAAAGCCAGGACTCCCCTCAAGATACGCTTACCAAGGTTACGGGAATGTACAAGGACTGGTTTCTGGACTATGCTTCTTATGTTATTCTTGAACGTGCTGTTCCGGCAATAGAGGATGGATTTAAGCCTGTGCAGCGTAGAATAATGCACGCTTTGAAGGAATTGGATGACGGTCGCTATAACAAGGTAGCTAATGTTGTTGGACATACTATGCAATATCATCCGCATGGTGACGCAAGTATTGGCGATGCGATGGTTCAAATAGGTCAGAAAGAATTGCTAATTGATACTCAGGGCAACTGGGGTAATATTTTAACCGGAGATGGTGCGGCCGCTCCAAGATATATTGAGGCCCGCTTGTCTAAGTTTGCTCTGGAGGTTGTTTTTAGTCCCAAGATTACAGAGTGGCAACTTTCATATGATGGAAGAAAAAAAGAACCGGTTAATCTTCCGGTAAAGTTTCCCTTACTTCTGGCTCAGGGAGCGGAGGGAATTGCGGTGGGACTCTCCACAAAAATTCTACCTCATAATTTTATAGAGCTAATTGATGCTTCAATAAAACACTTAAAAGGACAGCGATTTACCATATTTCCGGATTTTCCAACAGCGGGAATTATAGATGTTGCCAATTATAATGATGGGTTAAGAGGGGGAAGAATTCGCGTTCGTGCAAAGATATCTCAATACGATAGGAATACCTTGGTTATAAATGAGATACCATACGGAACTAATACCTCTACTTTAATTGATTCTATTTTAAAGGCCAATGAAAAAGGGAAAATTAAAGTAAAAAAGATTGAAGATAATACGGCTGCTCAGGTAGAGATTTTAATCCATTTGCCACCGGGTATTTCGCCGGACAAAACCATTGATGCTTTGTATGCATTTACTGCTTGCGAATCTTCTATATCTCCATTAGGTTGTATTATTGAAGATAATAAACCGCTATTTATTGGTGTAACTGAGATGTTGCAACGCTCAACAGATTACACTGTGGAGTTATTGAAAAGGGAATTGGAAATTCAGCTAACCGAGCTAGAAGAGCAGTGGCATTTTGCATCACTTGAGCGAATCTTTATAGAAAATAGAATTTATCGTGACATTGAAGATGAGGAAACCTGGGAGGGGGTTATAACCGCTATTGACCAAGGCCTGAAACCTTTTACTGGCCACCTGAAAAGAGCGGTTACAGAAGAAGATATTCTCCGTCTTACGGAAATACGAATTAAGAGAATATCAAAATTCGATTTGGATAAGGCAACTCAATTATTGGAGAGCCTTGAAGGAAAAATTGCAGAAGTTAAGCACCATTTGGAGCATCTTATTGATTTTGCTATCAATTATTTTAAAAACCTAAAAACTACCTACGGAAAAGGAAGGGAGCGAAAATCAGAAATAAGAACCTTTGATGACATAGAGGCTACTAAAGTAGTAATACGCAATACTAAACTTTACGTTAATAGAGAGGAAGGTTTTGTGGGAACTTCTTTGAAAAGGGATGAGTATGTGGCCGATTGTAGCGATATTGATGATATTATTGTATTCACTAAAGATGGACAAATGACCGTAACCAAGGTGGATGCTAAAACCTTTATTGGGAAAAATATTATTCATGCGGCCGTTTTTAAGAAAAAAGATAATCGCACTATTTATAACCTTGTATACAAAGATGGTAAGGGGGGACCTAGCTACATTAAGCGATTCAACGTTACGGGAATTACCAGAGATAAACCCTACGACCTTACCAATGGTACGCCTAATTCGGAAATTCTTTATTTTTCTGAAAACCCCAATGGGGAGGCAGAGGTTATCACTATACTTTTACGGCAGGCAGGAAGTGTAAAAAAATTGAAATGGGATATAGACTTTGCTGATGTATTAATAAAAGGAAGAGCATCTAAAGGAAATATCGTTACAAAATACAGTATTAAGCGTATTGAACTAAAAGAAAAAGGAGTTTCTACTTTGAAACCCCGAAAAATTTGGTATGATGATATTGTAAGGCGATTAAATGTAGATGGCAGAGGAGAATTGTTGGGAGAATTCAAGGGGGATGATCTTTTACTCATTGTCACCCAAAAGGGACTTGTAAAGACTATAGCCCCGGACCTCACCAATCATTTTGATGACGATATGATTATTCTGGAAAAATGGAACCCAAGAAAACCATTATCAGTTATCTATTATGAGGGAGAAAAAGAAAGATACTATGTGAAGCGGTTTCTTATTGAGAATGAGAATAGGGAAGATACTATTATTTCTGAGCATCCAAAATCATTTTTAGAGTTGATAGCTACTGATTGGCGCCCGGTTATAGAAATTGAATTTGCTAAAATCAAGGGAAAAGAACATAAACAAAACCAAATAGTTGATTTAGAAAGTTTTATATCCATTAAGGGAATCAAAGCTTTAGGTAATCAGTTAACTTCAGAGAAGGTAAAAAGTATAAGTGCATTGGAACCCAAGCCCTTTGAAGAACCGGAAGAGCAAGCTCCTGAAGACATCGATGTGGTAGATGAGGAGACACTTTCTGACATAGAAGAGGAAACTCCAAAAAAGGCTGGAGATTCTGATCAGCCAACACTTTTTTAAAACTAAAAAGAATGTTTTATCCCCTCATACCACTCAAATAATCTTATATTTAGCGAATATTAATTGGCATTATGGATTTTACAAACCCCCTTGTATACGGAGTACCTTGTTTTATAGCTTTCATTTTACTGGAATTAACATATAGTAAAACCCACGGAGACGATCATTTGTACGACTGGAAGGACTTGTTTGCCAGTGGGTTTATGGGTATTGGCTCAGCCATAATAGCACCCTTGATAAAGGTGATCTCGGCTATAGTTATTTTTGAGTTTGTTTACGAACTTTTTAATCCGCTTACGAATGGTGTTCGTATGAATATTATGGGGTTCCAATCCTTTGGTTATGCTTGGTACATATGGCTTTTATGCCAGTTGGCAGATGATTTTACCTACTATTGGTTTCACAGAGCCAATCATGAAATACGCATTTTGTGGGCAGCTCACATTGTACACCATTCTTCCGATAATTTTAATTTGGGTACCGCAGTAAGGAATGGGTGGTTCACCATTTTGTATAAACCATTTTTTTACATGTGGATGCCGGCCATTGGTTTCCCGCCGGAAATGGTTGTTGTATGTTTAGGAATTGAAGCATTGTGGCAGTTTCAGTTGCATTCTGTCTATGTTCCTAAAATGGGTTTTATAGAAAAAATTTTCAATACCCATACCATGCATCAGGTACACCATGCGCAAAATGTAGAGTATCTGGATAAAAACCATGGAGGTTTTCTAAATATTTTTGATAAGCTGTTTGGTACTTTTAAGGAGTTAGATGATGACATAGATGTGAAGTATGGTGTCATTCACGCTCCAAATTCGCACAATCCGGTAGTTATTCTAACCCATGAATTCAAGGATATTTATAACGACGTAAAGAAGGCGAAAAAATTGTCCCATGCTCTGATGTATATTTTTGGACCTCCTGGATGGAGTCCGGATGGAAGTACGCTTACCGTTAAACAGCAGCAGCGCCTCTTTAGAGAGCAAAGAAATCTTAATCCGGAAATAGCATACAGCAGACCTAATTAAGAAGTTTAAAGGCTTTATATGGGTTTTATTTAGGTTCAGATTTACTAACCGCTTCTTTTTGCCTGAGTTTTATATTCAAAAACTCCACCAATAAAGAAAAAGCTATTGCAAAATAAAGATAGCCCTTTGGTATTGCGCCAATTTCCTGATCAAATATTTTAGCGTGACTTAAATGGGCAGCCTCTGCAATGAGCATAAACCCGATTAGAATCAAAAAAGAAAGGGCTAACAATTGCATTGATGGGTGTTTGTTAATAAATTCCCGAATTGGATTTGCAAAAACCATCATTATAATAATGGAGATTACTACGGCAATAATCATTAAAATCAATGCATCTTGGGGATTTCTTCCAATCCCATTTGTCATACCTACAGCGGTTAAAATAGAATCTATTGAAAATATAAAATCGATAAGAATAATTTGGGCGATGGCTTTAGAAAAAGTTGTTATTTTTTTGTCTTTCAATGCAGATTCGTCCTGCTCCGGTAAATCTACCTTTTCATGAATTTCCGAGGTGCTTTTATAGAGTAGAAAGAGCCCTCCAAAAAACAGAATCAAGGCTTGACCACTTATACCT
>JBGTEN010000064.1:0-19960 GCA_041747755.1 Arenibacter sp.
CTTTAAATTCTAAGGAGGTACAATTTTGACTCTTAAAGTCTACCAAATTTTTGCTATCCGCTTTTTGAATTCCATTATACCAATCAAAGTTGCTATAATTTGTTGTACAATTCGAAAACAGCAGTGATTGTAATGCTGTATCAAATCTTATGACTTTGTTTAGGACATCATTCTTTGATGCCAAAAGTTCAGTACAGGAGATTCTGGTGGTAGGTTCAGAGATTGGACTATAGTCGAATGCAATAGCTAAATTCACTATAACGAAAAGACCAGCTACTATTTTTTTAATCCAGCTCATTTTGTAAATGTACATTGTTGATACCACTAATCTAGTAAATTTTTAATGGTCGTGACGTGGTAGGAGTTGCAATACGAAGTTAGTTCTCTCTAAGTTCTAAATCGGATTTCTCATATCGTACGAATCCGTCTTTTGTTGGTAGCTGCTTTTTTAGAATCCAATATTTTCTTACGGTTTTAATGCTCTCTTTAGGATTATCCTTTATAAAATCTCTAGTATATTGATTAAACATATTATTGTCCGCAATTTTGCGTTGAAAATTTGGGTCGATTTTTCTATTTTCTAATTGAATATATTTTTGGATAGCATCTTTTAAAGTTTTCCCTTCATTGGCTTTTACCCAATCCATAAAGTCACTATTAAAAGAAAACGTATTGCCGATTTGACCTTTCATAAATCTTCTGAAATTTTGCCCAAAAGAAATATTGTCTGTGATTTTAGTTTCTAAATTTAGTTCCGACTTTACCCAGTTAAATTTTGATTTGCTTTTAGCTTTTTTATATTCAGGTTTTACTTTTCCATTATGGTCAAGAGCATACATTATTCTATCCCTTAAATCAAATTTTCTGCCATGGGTTGGCAAACCGGAACGTTTACAAAAATTTACCATTTCATCTTTCAGCCAATACCATTTATTAAAATCCTTTCCCGATTTAATGTTCTCAAATTTCGGTCTTTCCATGCTTAACGGTCTATAATGGCCTTTTTGGTCGTGGTTTGGTACTGTGATTTATGATTTGTATCGTCTTTTGAATTTGTTTATCAATGTCTTTTATTTTATTAATTGAATAAATTATGTTTCTTTTTTTACCATGGGTTAAACTTTCAAAAATGGTTTTTAATTCTTGATCTTGTTCTAAAACAGCTTCTAAAACTTCTGGTATATCAACGCCCAAAGGATTAGGGTCTTCTTTGAGTTCAAAGGATATTTTGTCGCCCAAAGTTTTATTTACTGATTTAAGATTTTTACTGCCCAAAATGATAAAAAAGTTGCCGTCTCCAAGATGATTTAATCCACATTGAAAGGTAAACATATTATCAATGGTGCAAAGAAAACGTGTAAGCCGTTTATTCTTAAATTGGTTTACAACGTCAGCTGAGATTGTAATATAAAAAAATCCGCCTTTTCTTTTCTCTAATTGTCCGATTACTTGTTCATTTTTATGTGACTTCATTAGGTTATACAATTTTTTTTAAACCAGCAAACTCGAATTTCACAGGGTAGCCGGAGATGTATTCTTTTATGCCATTGGATGTTAATCCAGCTGTATTTTAAAAGCATTCTCAGTTCCCATATGATGTGCCATATGCTGGGTACTTGGGGAAATAGCAAAAAAGGGTGAAAATGTCGACACCAATACCGTTTTTTTGTCCGGTAAAAACTCCATAATGCGCAACCAGCCATCACCTCCATTGCCATTCCAACCCCCGCCCATGGCTTGTGCATTAAAAGTCACCTGATTCACTTGTTTACCGGCAGCATTAACATCTTTCCTAAAAGCAGTATGCGCCTTAAAATTGTCCGGTGCTCCAATGTGTCCCGAGAAAACCCATTGGATGTTTTGGGAAGGAAAAACCAGTTTTTCCCATAATGCCTTGCCATAATTTCCATTTTCAACAGGATAATTTTCCTTTTCTATATGTTCATTTTTAGCGTTGAGATAGGAATGGGTAAGTAGCGCCACTTTGTGGTTTTTGTATTGCTCCCTGCCTATTACTTCCTTCGCCCACGATACAATAGTATCCCTGGGGGCAAATTCCAGATTCAAAAAAAGAAATTTATCACCATGCGGGGTAATCAATTCATGAGCTGCATTTTCTAGGGTAGGTTTACCCGCTCCGTTGTTGGCAGCAGCTCGCAACAAGGGAATGTTGGCACTGTTTTTATGACTTGGAAAATACGTGTTATAGTTAGAATTTCTGTTTTCTGAATTGATATACCCGTAATCGTGATTACCCGCTGCCAAGATATAGGGTACTTTTCCGTCCAATTTGCTAAAAGCATGGGAGACTGCCAGCCATTGTTCTCTGCTGGTCTGATCTCCATTGGTGATATTAGGCACTAGTAACTCATTCTGTTCTACCAAATCTCCGGTACACAGTACCATTTTTATATTTAGGGCCTGAATGTTTTCTTCAATCCAGGCGGTCATCAGTTCCAAAATGCCCTGATTGCGACCAAATTTGGCATACGTCTGTGTATCCGGAACCATAATCATTACCCATGAATCGGGATCGGCCAATTTTGGAGGTTCATAGGATTGTTGACTATAACTAACGTGACAATTGCATAATAGAAATAAAATAAGGATTCTGAAAAGTCTTGAAGTTTTCATGGGTATGGTTTAAAATTGGCTTTTTTTCGCTATTCAAGGTACGGTAGAATCCAAAGACTTCCAAGATAGTTTAGTGTAAATTGGGTAGCCACACGCCTTTTTTTTTAAATAATTATGATATCGTAAAATGAATAGGTAAGTATTAAGTTGTCAGCTTTTTTCATATTCAAAGTAGTATCATTTTGGTAAAATGGGTTTGCTTTTTATAGTCCTCGTTTAGGAATAACGGTATGTTCTAAATTCGTCTATTATTCTAGTTGCACCCAATCATAAAATGTTAGTTCCTTTTCCAACCGTTGAATCATTTTTACAATTCTGTTCGCTCTGGTTTCCAGTTGTTTGGCCTGTACTATCCAATCCGTATAGTATTTTTGATTACTTTCTGAAAGGGTTTCAAAAAATGCATATGCTTTTGGTGCGTCCAGAAGACAAAGTAAAATTTCTTCCGGAATTTCATAGGGGGAATCGTCCGGATACAATACCACCTCAGCGCAATCCCCTTCTCCCTTCCCAATCGCTTTTCTGATTTCGGTTTTAAGTGGTAAGATCATTTCATTTCCTTTTAATGGCAGGAGATTATACTGGTTTAGTACATAATTATCTATGGTTCCCTTTACTCTTACTGTTCCCCCGGGTCCTCTAATTGCTCCGTTGATGTTGGGTAATAAAATATAGGTCCAATTACTGAATTTAAAACCACTTTTGGCTTTTCGCTTTTCAATTAAAAAAGAATCATCTACAATGGGGATTTCCATAATTCTGTCTAACATTTTTCGAGGTTTTTATACGACCGTTATTTTTCACGAAACACATTTTCCATTTGATCAAAAGAGCTGTTCCATCCAAATTCATAATCGTGAAAAGTGTCCGGATTTATATGACTTAGGGTAAATACTTTTTTAGTTTTTTCATTGACTTGGATAAAGTCAATATTGATCTCCGTATCATGTCCGGGTTCATTCTCCCATTCCAAGGTCATTTTCATGTTCGTAAGAGGATCAATATTCAGGTACCGGCCTACACAGGTATGCGCAGACCCGTCAGAATCAGTGAATTTAATCTTATAAAAGCCCTCTTTTCTAAAGTCAATATCAACGATATCTACAGTGCCATTAGGATCGGACCCAAACCATTCTTTAATTAGTTCGGGATTGGACCAACATTCCCAAACCCGCTTTATTTTGGCATCAAAAATACGTTCAATTTGTAAGGAATGTTTGTTCATATTTTTCTTTCAGATGTTATTTCCTTGGTATGCAATAAGAGGTAATATATTTGATTTGATTTTCATCATTAAATTCATAGACATCACATGCAGAAACAAACGATATTGGCTGCTTATTTCTGATGAATTCAGCTGTACCTGTCACTACAACGATTTGATCTTCTCCCACGATGTGCTGCGTCACAAAATTCGTCTCTACCGAACGAAAGTAAGCTGCCACTTGTTCGCACTGCTGCACGACTTCGGTTTTGCCATTAAACACATTTTCTTCAACTACTTTCCAAACAATAGCGTCGGATAAGTTAGCGTACACCTTTTCAAATTTCCCATTAGAAAAAGCTGCTGCAATCTCTTTATTGTTCACGATAGTTGTTTTTTTAATTGTTCCAATTGGTGCAAATGTCTTTTGGAATGGTAGATAATGAAATTGGCCAGCTCCCATTTGGTAATGAATCCAAAGGGCCATTTCAATATTTGATCTAATCTGGCAGCAGGCAGTTGTTCTGAAAGCGCTTTAAAAGCATTTTGTACAGCTGTGATACTTTCCTGTTTGGAAACGGCTGTATTTTCGGGCAAAAGGAAATCCGGGGAGCTCATTTTGATGTCAAAATTTAAAAAGGTGCTTTCGAGTTCCGGTATCATTTGATCAACAGGTCGATCTAATTCTAGTCCGGGAGCCATCAAAAAGCTACTATTATTGGCTTTAACAATATGCTGAATTACCTGTCCTGGAGTCCAACTTGTTGCTGTTGGTCGACTATTGATTTGCTGTTCTGAAAAAGATTCGAGAATCGCCGTATACTGCTCGGATAAAGCAGCATAAGCAGCTAGAATGGGTTCGGTGTTTAGGTTGTTTTCCATAAAATTATTTTTAGATTACCGACAGGAATTCAAAGTTCCGGGTAAAATTGCTCCCAAAAGGGGTGTAAATAGGACAATAGTATGGGCTATTTGAATCATACTACATAAAAAATAAATCCACGTTCACTTCCGTATGTTTCTCAGAACCTCTTGTAAAATTAGATTTTCAATTTTGCCATTGCTCTTACCGGAAAAGTGCCCACCCCTTTAAATTTTGGTGGAATGGCACTAAATGTAAAACCTTCTTCTGGTAATTTACTTAAGTTACACAGATGTTCCACGATTAAGATTTCAGCTCCCAGAAGTATAGTATGTACAGGTCTCGAATTCTGCGAGGTATTGTCAATATTATGTGAGTCGATTCCAACCAATTTCACATTACAATCTCTTAAATAAATGGCTGCCTCGGCTGTTAGATACGGATGCATTTCATAATAGTGCTCCGTATTCCAGAATTGATCCCACCCCGTATGAATCAAAACAGCCCTATTTCTGATTTCGAAGTTTCTTACATGTGCTTCTGTAATTTCCAAAGATTCTGTAAAGGGAACTCGAATTACAATAGCCTCCAGATCGGTAAACGATTCCAGACCCACTTCAGAAAGGTCTTTCCCATTTTCAAAGCGATGAAAAGGACAATCGATATACGTTCCCGTATTGCTTACCATTTCTATTTTCCCAATTTGAAACTCCGTCCCTTCTGCATAAAGCCCTCTGGATTTTTCCCGACTTAAGTAATCGCAGATAATAGGAGCCGGTAACCCTTTGTAGGTTATTAAGCCATTTTCTATGGTATGGCTTAAGTCTATAAGTACTTGTTGTTCCCCTTTAAGGTTGACTGGCTTTCTTTTATGGGGTTCTGTCAAAATTTCTTTATTGAGAATTTTGGTTTTTCCAACCATAAGCAACCTTAAATCTGTAACTATATAGTTTGCCAGTTCATTATCGGAAATTGTATCCCCTGCAATATCCAGACGAAATTCTTTCCCTTTAATACTTCCGCCATTGGTAAAGTAAATCTCAAAATCAAATTTTACGCGTTTATCCATTAGTTTTATATGGTCATTGGTGGAATGCTTACTACCCACTATTTTCCTCATGTGATAGGTAACCACCTTTTTTACTATGTATTTTGTTACTTAACTAATGGAGCGTACTTGGTTCTATTCTCGTAAAGTATCCAAAGCAAAATGGCCCAAATCACAAGGGCTATAGGAAGGCCTTCCGGGGCGACAAAAATATGCGTAAGTAAAACCCCTACCATAACCGGGAAAACGATTAGGGCACCTAGAGCTCTGGTTTTTGGGAAAAGAATAAGGATGCCCCCAACAACTTCAGCTATACCCACCAAAGGCATTAGCCATGCAATTTCCATAAAGGCTACATTGTCTTGTAATAGCGCTTCAGGAAGATCTTCCGGTACAGGCATATAATTTAAAAATTTATTTAGTCCACCGTTAATGAGTAACAACCCAAAAAGTATGGAAAGAACATTAAAAATTTTGCTTTTCATGAGTTTGTATTTAATTGGTTTGTATTGGTAATAAAGGATCATATAGAAGCATTAATGATTGTGATAGCAATCTTTTAGAGCATAAAAATTTAATTTTAAATCAATTCAAATTTATTAATAAAAATAATTTGTTCATTTCTATTTTTCATAGAAGATAGCAGAAAATTAAAATATCCATTGAACGCTTTAACGCCTTTTGATAATTCTTTTAGAGGGTCAATATATGGATATATACACCCTTTTTCGGCTGCTTAATAGATTTCCTATATGTTTATTTTAAACTACGGTTTAGTTTGGTTTCAATTTGTATTCCATTTGGATATAGGTACACTTATCATTATTTTCAATATCTTGCTACTTAATAAATCGGTTTCTCGCTAACGCCGGAAGCCTATCAGAAAATTATGAGTACAATGAGACACTTTTTTTATTGCTTTTCTTGTTTGGGTCTGGTCTTGTTCTTAATACAATGTAAAAGCGATACTAAAAAAAATACAACAGAAATTGAAATGAAGAGCACGACAGCTAGCGCTATATCTATTGTAAAAAGCGATTACGGAATTACACCGGATGGGGAATCAATTGCAAAATTTACCCTTACGAATCAAAATGGAATGCAGGTTGATATTATTACTTATGGAGGTATTATTACGGCTATACGTGTGCCAAATAAAGAAGGGGTTTCCGAAAACGTGGTTCTAAATCTTGCCTCACTGGACCAATACTTAACTATAAATCCCTTTTTTGGGGTCATCGTTGGTCGTTATGGTAATCGTATTGCTAAAGGGAAATTCTCTCTGGACGGCATAGAATATGCACTTGCAAGGAACAATGGAGAAAACCATCTTCATGGTGGATTAAAAGGTTTCGATAAAGTTGTTTGGGGTGCTTCTGAAGAGTTGGGTGAAAATACAGCAGCCGTAGAACTTACTTATTTAAGTAAAGATATGGAAGAAGGTTATCCGGGAAATTTGAGTACTAAGGTGACTTATACCTTAGATAACGATAATAACTTGGGTATTAAGTATGAAGCAACAACAGATAAAAAAACCATAGTAAACCTTACGCAACACGCTTATTTTAATCTGTCAGGCGATTTTTCAAAAACAATTTTAGATCATGAGGTAAGCATTAATGCAGATGCGTATTTACCTGTGGATGAGGCATTGATACCTGAAGGAAATTTGGCCGATGTTTCAGATACTCCATTTGATTTTAGGGAACCCAAAACCATAGGTCAGGATATTGATAATCAAGAAAATGAGCAGATAAAAAGAGGTAAAGGATACGACCACTGTTGGGCTTTGAATGACCAAAATAATGGAATTAGACGAGCTGCCAGTGCCTACCATTCCGAAAGTGGCAGACTGATGGAAGTTTTTACTGATGAACCCGGCATGCAATTGTATACCGGCAATTTCTTAAATGGTTCAGTACCCAGACCGGAAGGGGGTACTTATGCACATAGAACAGGGTTTTGTTTTGAAACCCAGCATTATCCGGATTCACCAAATCGACCGGATTTTCCCGCTGTTGTCCTGAATCCGGGTGAGCAATATATATCTAACACTATTTTTAAGTTTTCTACCCGATAGACATAATCATTTCCTTTTCTTTAATTGATGCTGTTCTTTGTAACTAAGTACACAGTAGAACTATTAAAATCTAAAAATGTGAATTGTTTTGAAAAAGATAGAATTGTTTACTACATTTTTAGTTATTTTTGCCACCTCAATTTAGGATTTAAGAATTTGAATTGAGCACCTCAAACGGAAAATTCGTTTTCTTTTTGCAAGTAGAAGGTAAAATCGGGATGTAGCGCAGTCCGGTAGCGTACACGGCTGGGGGCCGTGTGGTCGCAGGTTCAAATCCTGTCATCCCGACTTAGTAGCATATCAATTAGTACCAAATCCCTGTTAATCGTATGATTTTCAGGGATTTTTATTTTTTAGGATAGTAAACAAAACTAAATAATCCTAAATAAAATGTCAACAAATAGGATAACAAAACCATTTTAACATTTGTGTTATCCTATTTGTTAAATTTTTTGAAATCGCTGGAAAATAAAATGTATATTTAGAGTGATTTGACTTTCGTCTGACAAAAACTAAGTGTTAACAAAAAGACGAAATCATGAAAACATCTTCATCATTCAGCATTATGTTCTGGGCCAACTTTTCCAGAGTAAAAGACGGGCATACCTTACTTTATGCAAGAATTACAGTAAATGGAAAGCGAGCAACCATTGGTTTAAAACAAAAGGTAAATATTGCGGACTGGGATATCCATAAAAATAGGATGCGAGGGACCAACCAACAGGCCCGTCTAGTAAACAATTATTTGGACGAAGTATACAGTTCCATATTTAGTTGTTACCAAAGTTTGAAGGGATCAAATAAGGTTATTACGGCACAATCCATAAAAAGTAAGTACATCGGAAATGTGGACGAGGCCAAAACTTTGAGCGATATCATCAACTACCATAATCAGGATATGGAAGGGAAGTTAAAATGGGGTACACAAAAGAATTATTTTACCACACTAAAGTATATTTCAGGTTTCCTTCTAAAGTATTATGGGACGAAGGATATGTATCTACAAGAGTTGGATTATGACTTTATCCTCAAATTTGAAAAATTCCTGAGAGCACATAAGCCTGTTGACCATCAAAGACCAATGGAAAACAACACGGTAATGAAGCATATTGCAAGGCTAAAAAAATTAGTGAACCTTGCTTGCAAGTTGGGTTGGTTAGCTCAGGATCCCTTTGGAAATTTTTCTTTTAAATACATTAAAAACGAAAGAGAGTTTTTAAGCCAAAAAGAACTCCATGCTATAGAGTCCAAGGAATTTGAATTTGAAAGACTTCAATTGGTAAGGGACCTATTTATATTCGGTTGCTATACCAGTTTAAGTTACATAGATGTGGTACAATTGACGCGGGATAATATTGGTGTTGGAATTGACGGTGAACTTTGGGTGTCATACCGGAGAGAGAAAACCTCAAAGCCAATACACATACCTCTTTTACCAAAAGCATTAGAAATATTGGAAAGCTATAAAGGGAATAGAAAAAGCGCTTTTAACGGTACTATATTTCCCAAGATTTCAAACCAAAAAATAAATACTTATTTAAAGGAAATCGCAGTTGTTTGTGGTATTAGAAAGAATCTGACCTTTCATATTGCTAGACATACCTTCGCCACAACAGTAACCTTAAGTAATGGTATGCCCATTGAAACTGTCTCTAAATTGTTGGGACATTCCAAAATATCGACTACCCAGATTTATGCAAAGGTTATTGAAAGAAAGGTCAGTGATGATATGCAGAGACTAAGGGTTCGATTTAATAACATGTGACGTCTAAACGAAATTTCGAGTAACTTATAAGTTATTAACAGCAGCTATAATATTGGAATAAATCCATAAATTTGGATAATGTCCAAAATAGTATTTCAGCATCATGATATAGTAGCAATAAAAGCACTCCTTAAAGAAATAGGGCTGAACCATTACAAGGCTGCCCTAAAAGAGCAAGGAATCGATTCACAACCTCCAATTACCATGAAAGGTTTTTACTTGGAGTTTGAGACCGACACTAATGACATAAAATTGTATTATAGATATCCATCTAATACAATCTTCTTTATAATGGAAGTTTTTGGATATTGGAGAATCCCAAGGGAGGGTTGGACCATGATTAGAAAAGATGTACCTGTCCATAAGTAATGCTGAATAATAGATAATCTGGGATATATTGCTGTAATCTGCTTAAAATCAAATCTGTTTTTAAATTTTTGAAAAATTAGTTAACTTCATGAAAATAATTGACCAATGTGCTATAGTACACGAATTACCCGTAAAGCTGAGGAATTGGAAAAGCATTACGCAGTGAAGAAATTGCTAGGGGAGCGTGTTTTAGATGAAGAGTTAATTTATAACCATGCCAATGGGTTCTCACATCCTTTATTATGGATTATTCCTCAGGAACAAAGTGGTCATATAACACCATCACTATGGGGTATAATGCCATCCAATAAATTAGGTTCAGAACGGGCTGATTACCATAAAGAGTCGTTAAAATTCGGGTCAGGGTTAAATGCCCAATCTGAAAAGCTTTTCGACCACTTTTTATATAAACATAGTGCCTTAACCAAACGTTGTATTATTCCGGTAGATGGGTTTTTTGAACCTCATACTGCTCCAAAAAATTTTAAGATACCATTCTATTTTGCAAGAAAGAATCAGGATATTATAAGCCTTGCCGGACTGTACACTATTACTGCTGATGGCTATAACACATTTACTATATTGACAAAGCCTGCAACACCCTTATTTGCTAAAATACACAATACCAAATTTAGAAGACCGGTAATTTTAAGAGACGAAGACATAGATGTTTGGTTAGATTCGAAACTATCTGCTGATGATATACAAAATGTGATAGATGATGATATGGACGACACCTCTTTAAATGCCTATCCCATTAGCAAAGACTTATATAGTCCAAAGGTAGATTCTAATAGACCTGATATTATTGAACGGATAGATTACCCGGAACTTGAAATTAACTTCTAATGGACATCATGGACTATCTCGCACTATCTTATGAACGTCAATGGGACGTGTTTCATGACAAAAATGTATTTATTACATCAGTGGAAACATTTGATGCTTTTTATGAATTATACTGCTTAGATACATTTTTTGTGGAAATAATTTCAGATCCTGCCACACGACAAAGACAGGCAGTTACTCCATTTGTTGAAGGGGAGCGAATGGAAAAGTATTTGGATGATGATTTGGTTAAGGCCTTGGTAGGTAGAATTTAAAAAACAAAGTATTAATTTTAATCGTTCTCTTGAATTTTTACGAAGATTAAAACAATGTCGCCTAATTGACAAATAGCGGTCATAAAAGCGCACTTATTTCGTCTATATGGGTGTTGGGACGGATTCAGCTAAAGCTGACCAAAGTCGCTACGCTGCTCATGCATTCGCGCTCCCGCCCCTTTGGAAATCCGTCCCAACGCCCTGCTAAACCAAATCGCTAACGGGCTGTTAGGAGCGCCAGCTTATAGCTGCCACTATTCGTGATACCACGACCCATCATCTCCTAATCGCAATTTGGCAACGTTCTATTTGTCTTTTAAATCTTATATGTATCTTTGATACATAACAATCTAAAATCCAGAACGTCACCGCGCCTGCATGACGGTAGGCAGGTTTAGCAGGGCGTTATGTGCAACCCTATTTGAAATTTGAACAATCGTCATAAATAAAAACGCATTGACAATACAACAGACATATCAAATTATTCATAATAAGCAAAAACTGACTTATGTCATAATCGTTTGCCTGGTTGGAATGATTGTAGCAAACATCGGATTAGATTACTTGTTTACACAATTTAGAAACAGCTCGTTTTACATTTCAGAATCTTTATTGTTTAGTGTTTCATTCTGGATATTGTTTTTCCCTTTGTTGATGGTTTTTGCAAAACTTACAGAAGCAACACAGAGTACAAAGTTGAACTTGGTATTTTTAAGTTCAGCTATTGTAGTTCATTTGTTTGCTTATCCTTCGTTGGTGTGGATTTTGTCTGAAATTTTCTATTATCATACCTTTTCTTATTGGCAAACTTTCAGCTTCAGCCTATCAACCTATTTTATAACAACAGCAATCATTTATCTCGTTTCGTTCGCCCTTCTTTCAAAAAGGAGAATCCACGAAGAACCAACATGCATTGAAGTTGAAATAGAGGAAGAAAGATTTATCACCTCAATCGTAGTTTCTGACATGAATAACAAAAAGCTCGTATTAGAAGTAAATAATATTCTTTATTTCTCGGCAAATTCGCCTTACGTTAGTATTTATCATCTTACCAAAAAATATCTGCATACCGAAACTTTGAAATCTTTGGAGGCTCAATTAAATGACAAACAATTTGTCCGTATCCACAAATCGCATATTATAAATCTTTCAAAAATTATTTCTATCCAATCCCGACAAAACGGAGATTATGATATTACGCTTTCAGACGACAGCATTTTGAGAGTAAGTCGTAGTTATGCGAAGAATTTTAAATTGAGATTTTCAGAACGACATCAGCTTACCACAAAATAAACTCGTCTTACTATATTTCATTTGAAAATCAATGTTTTATATTTCAATCTTTGTAAAAAAAATGAAATATGAAAACTTTAGTCTCTTTAAAAATCATTTTTGCATCCTCATTTTTGGTTAGCTGTAACGGACAAAATCAAAACAGTTCGCAATTTTCCAATATAAAAAATTCGACAGAAAGAGTTGGAGGAGAATGTGAAGAAGGATATTGCGAACTGATGTATTTGGGAATGCCCAAAGAAATTCATTCAATAGATACGAGTGCAGGCTGGTACGAAAAAGGACAAAAACTGATAGTAACAGGAACTGTCTTTCAATTAGACGGCAGAACACCTGCACCAAATGTGGTCATTTATTATCATCACACCGATAACGACGGTTATTATTCTCCAAGAGATGATAAGCCCGAAAATCAAACACGACACGGACATATTCGTGGTTGGGTAAAAACCGATACTGACGGAAAATACACAATCAAAACCATTCGTCCTGCACCTTATACTGATGGCAGTGAACCTGCACACATCCATTGGCTGATAAAAGAACCTGATGTAAAAAATGAATATTGGACAGATGACCTTGTGTTTGATGACGACAAGTTGCTTTTGCCACATATAAAAAAACACAAACCCAAAAATTGGGGTGGAAGTGGTATTGCAAGAGTACTATTGAAAGATAGTTTACAGATTGTCGAACACGATTTTATTCTCGGGTTGAATATTCCAAATTACCCAAAGAAAACTAACACTGCAATACAATCTGGTCTAAATATTGGCGAAGACCAACCGTCTTTTATTCCTTATCACGCATTTGGACCCGATAAAGGAACACAAACTTGTCCTGTATGCAAATATGGACGTTACCACGGTATTATTTATTTTGTAGGCAATAGCCCCGATTGGACAGAAATAAAAAACTGGTTGAAGTTTTTGGAGCAGGAAAGTGAAAGGCGAAAAAAATATTTGAAAGTTTACTTTGTTTATGGAAGCGACAAAAACTACAATAAAAATGAAAGGAAAAAACAATTAGAAAAATTAGGAAATGAACTAAATCTCAAAAATACAGCATTAACAATTGTACCGTCTTTTTCCAATAAAGAAACCGAAGCTGACCTGAATAAAATAAACCCGAAAGTTGAAAATACTTTTATCATCTATAAACACAGAAGTATTGTAGATAAATATATTGACCTAGAACCAACTGAGGAAAATTTCAGAATGCTTTCAAACTCATTAGACAAAACACAAGGCGAATATTTTGATTTGCCTGAACCAAAACACAAATAAAATAAGGGCAACACATAAAAGGTATTACCGCTATGGGAGCTAACGTGGAATATTTAACGTTCAGTCCCTTTTTGTACATTTGTAATGTATTGAACGTTACTGCCTCTAATTCCCCCAGTGTGGCAATATCCGAACCGTTACCTGCAAGCCTACGAACGACCGTTCAAACAATTAACTGACAAACAAAAATGATAGACATATTAGCAAAATGGACAATTATACTTTTCGGACTTTTCTTTATATGCGTTGGACTTTTGATGCTTATCAGACCTGAAAAAGCAAACGAAATTTTACGAAAAGCAGGAAGTACAAATTTTATCAACTATGCCGAAATCACAACCAGAATAATTCCTGCCGTTGGACTTATTTTGTTGGCAGACAATTCAAAATATCCAGACATTTTTAAAATATTTGGTTGGTTTATGTTGCTAACTTCTTTGGTTTTGTATTTCGTACCAAGACACTTGCACCATAATTTTTCATTAAAAGCGGCTGACATTTTAAAGCCATTTTATTTTCAGTTAATTTCGCCATTCGCCTTATTAATAGGAACTTGGTTGATTTATAGTGTAATTTAGCGAATGAAAGCAACTAATCTTAATTTCATCATTGACAGCAGACATTTTAGGATTTAAAACTTTAAAAACAGAAAGGAATGACGAAAACTGAAAAGGGCAGCAGGTAACACCGGTAGCCGTTGCACAAGCGATACTTTAGCAACTAAAAACCCATGCTTTTGGTAATAAGGACATTAAAATCGGCTTTCTAAGGCAGTTTTGTTTTTTATAACATTACCATTTTGGGCTTTTTTGAAGTGCCAAAAAGTGAAATCTCCCCCTTATTACGACTGCCTACCTTGTCTAAAATTTCAATTAAAGATATGTTTTGATTTAACCTTCCATTCCAGCACATTGCCACTCAATTCCGTTTTACTCCATCGGGCAATGAGCTTCATTACTCATCTTGGACACAATGCCCTATTTTTCTTTTCATTTCGCTTGTCCGCCCCGTAAACTGGAACGATTCGCTACATTCCAATGGCAAATAGGGCATTAAGTCCGCTAGTATTTGCCCGATAAATAATTCAATGTAATTTATTCATATGTTAGGAATGTCACCATTAGACACACAAATGCTTTTCACATTTAAAAGAAAAGTACTACTTTTAAACTTCCCCCTGAATTTTAATGACAATTAAACAATGGTACCTAATTTATAAATAGACACCATAAAGTTTCATTATTGCGCATATTTCATGTAATGCCAGATTGACACAAAATTATACTGCAAATGAAAATTACAGGATTTTTTTTGATGCTATTTTGTTTAACTATAACATCCATATCCGCACAGGATATCGAAATTGGAAAAAAGGATTCCATTTATTCGAAACTATTACAAGAAATAAGGCATTTTAAAATTGTACTTCCTAATGATTACCAACAATATTCAAAAATAAAATATCCAGTTGTATATGTATTGGATGGTGATTTCCTAATCCAATCAACATCCGGAATCATAGAATACATGTCAAAAACAGGACAAATCCCTGAAATGATTCAAGTCTACATTTCAAATACAGACAGGACAAGAGATTTCACGCCAACCCATACCGACAAAAACTATGAAGGGGAAAAAGACCCGTCTTTGGAAAAAAGTGGTGGCGGGAAGAATTTTCTTGACTTTCTCAATACCGAACTGATCCCATATATCGATAATAACTATCAGACAAATTCATTTAATTTACTTATCGGTCGTTCCTTGGCAGGACTCATAGGAGGGTTTGACTATTTACAAGAAAGAACTAACCTTAACAGCTATTTGTTAATCGACCCAAGTTTTTGGTGGGACGAACAAATGATTGGTGAACTGGTCGAAAAGGTCTCATCTAAAACACTTCAAAACAAAAAAATCTATGTATCAAGTTCAGATAATTTTGAGTTTTCAAACTATATTGAAAAAATGAGGGCCTGCCAAGTTTCCTTCTTCGAGAAGGTCAAGAACTTAAACATTGACCACACAAAAATTAAACTTGAGATTTTTGAACAAAACACTCACGGAACTGTGACAATACCGAGCCTATACAACGGATTGGTCTTTTTGTTCGGAGATTTCTTTTTAACAGGGATGAAATATAGGAGCGCAGACGAAATCATAAATCATTTTAAAAGATTTTCAGAAAATAACGGTGCAGAATTTACACCACTTGAAGGTATGATAAATTGGTTGGCGTCGATTCAAAACGACCAAGATAAATCCGGAGCTCTTCAGCTTTACGAATTGAACGCCGTCAATTATCCTGAATCCATAAACGCACGCCTAAATTTGGCCGAGAATTACGAAAGGCTTGATATGACTAAAAAAGCAATAGAAGAATATGAAAGGGTTTTAAAAATTGATACGGAGAATATTAAAGCCATCGAAAAGATTAAAACACTTCGGGAATAAGACATGAGATAGAACACCGACTCAAGCCATCACAGGAGCCGAAATTAAACGAACCCAGAAATTTCATAAGAAAATCAAGCATTAAAAAATGGAGATTAAAAAAATAAACAATTCAGAAATTGATTTGGTTGCGGACTTATTTGACAAATACCGATTATTTTATGAGCAGAAATCGGACTTAGAACTAGCCCGAAATTTTATCCGCACGAGATTGGACAATAATGAATCCATAATTTTTGTAGCAATCATTCAAAGCAATGGAAATACGATTCCAGTTGGATTTACCCAGTTATATCCTAAATATTCTTCGGTCAGAACGATCCAGAATTGGATATTGAACGATTTGTTTGTAGAGAAAAATTATCGAAAACAAGGAATTGGAGAGCGCTTGATACGCACTGCCATGGAATTTGCCTTAAATAGCGGTTCACAATTCGTTGAACTTTCAACTGCGGTCGACAATTTTACCGCCCAGGGACTTTATGAAAGTATTGGATTTGAAAAACAAGAACCCGATTTGAATTTTTTTAAATATAGGATTAACTTAGGCTAAACCAGAGAAATAACTTGGTATAATGCAAGCTTACCTTTTTAGAACTGCTTACTAGTAAAAAAATTCATTAAAGATATTTTTTTCACCTCCCATTCCAGCAAATGCCGCTCAATTCGGCGAGCCTGTCCAGAGCTCAGCCGAATGTTTACATTTCGGGCAATGAGCTTCATTACTCGTCTTGGACACAATGCCCTATTTTTCTTTTCATTTCGCCGGGCCGTCCCATAAACTGGAATGATCCGCTGCATTCCAAGGGCAATAGGGCATAGCGTCCGCTGGTATTTCCCCGATTTGTAATTCAATGTATTTCATTTAAGAGTTGAGAATACGATCAATACCTCCAACGGAAGGTTGATAATATTTAAAAGACAAATAGAACGTTACCAAATTGCGGTTAGGAGCTTGTTGGGTCGTGGTATCACGATTAGTGTTAGCAACAAGCTGGCGCTCCCAAGAGCCCCGTTAGCTATTTGGTTTAGCAGGGCATTGGGACGGATTTCCAAAGGAGCGGGAGTGCGAATGCATGAGCGGCGTAGCGACTTTGGTCAGTTTTAGCTGAATCCGTCCCAATTAAAAAATAGACGCCATAAAAGAGTAATTATTTTGCCCATATTGGTGTTAGGCACAATTAGCGCAAAATTTCACATTCTTGCAACATTTCAAATTTATATCAGTCCTTAAGAAAACTAACAAAATGAAAAAAATACTACCAATCTATTTATTGGCAATTTTTCTAGTTAATTGCAAAGATTCCGGAAAAAAGCAAAATGGAATTTCACCTCTTGAACAAAAAACTACAGAACATATCCATCAAATAGATAGTTTGATTCAACAACTCGTTCTTGAAAAACATACAGCAGGTGTGAGTTTTGGAATTCAGGTCAATGATGCTGAACCTTTCGTTGCATCATATGGAATCGCTGATATTGAAAGTCAAACAAAAGTTAATAACAATACCATTTTCAGTTTAGCCTCAATTACCAAACCGATAACCGCATTGGGAATTGGAATATTAGCTCAAGAAAATAAATTATCCTTTGGAGACACAATAGACAAGTATTTTCCTGATTTTCCAAATGGAAATAAAATCACGGTTTATCAATTACTTTCGCACACATCAGGAATTCCCGAAACTTGGATTGGCGGACTACCCGAAAATATCTCAAGCGATTGGACAATTGAACCAAGTCCACACCTTGTTCTTCAGAAAATGAATAATCCATCAATATTCGAACCTGGAACCAAATATTCTTACTCAAATAGCGGATATTTGTTATTAGGCGAGATTATCGAACAAGTAAGTGGCCAATCTTATCAAGATTTCATAAAAGAAAACATACTCAAAAAATATGGAGCCGACCAATCTTTTATTGATGAAAAGGAAATAATAAAAACCAATTTATGGTCAAAAGGATATGGAATTAAAATAACCGATTCAATTAAAAATGAAAAGTCATTTTTTAAACACAACTTTGAGGCATCCAACTTAAAGTCGTTTGGAGGATTAAAATCAAACCCAACTGATTTATTGAGAATTACGAACGAATTGTTTAATGCCAAAATTGTGAATGACAGTATACTTAAGCAAATGACTAACTACGCCAAAACTACTAATGGAAATTATGTGTACAATGAACTGTACTTGCCAACTGGTTTTGAGCAACCGAAATTGCCTAATTATATAGAAAAAAACGGATATGGGTTGGGTTTTAGCTTAATGAAAATGTACGATGTTCCTGTAATTTGGCATAGTGGTGGTATGCCTGGATATAATGCTGTTTTGGCACATTTTCCAAATTCAAATACCACATTGGTTATGTGTTCGAATACAGACAATGGACTTATTCCGGATTATGAAAATATTATGAAAATATGTTCTGAAATAGGACAAAAATAACTGAGCCCAACAATGGTAGCCGTTGCGCAAGAGATACTTTAGCACCTAAAAACCCATACTTTTCGTAATAATGAAATTAAAATCGGCTTTCTAAGTGTAACAACTACCATTTAAAGGGCTTAGAAATGCCAATTTTTATTTGATTAATCAATTTTTTAAAAAAAGTAAAACAGTACGCGCGCGCAATAGATGCCCATAAACCTCATTAATTAAACTCTTTATCAAGATAAAGAAGCATAAACGCGAAAGAATATAATGATTAGTACTATAATCCCGATTGCATTAAGGTAGTAAGCACTTCTTTTGGTATTCAAATTGGTTTGATACGCATACCATAACTTTTCTTTTTCTCTTTCCTCATGGGATATTGTACCCCAATATTCCTTCATTTTTGTTTCCCTATTTTTAAACATACGATTAGTTTTAAACCTAAAATTAAATCTTTTCTGTGAGTTAATAATCTCATAATCTAGTTTTCAAAGATTAATTAATTAATCTTTATTAAAAAGGTAAATAATACGCGCGCAATATATCGGTAAATATTCAAATAATGGAATGTATCGTGCAACATGACCAATAGTTCCAAAAAAAGGCTGTTATCATTTAATAGAAAAGTACTACATTTAGACCTCCCCCTGAATTTTACTGAAAATTACAAAAATGGCACCTAATGGTCTGCTAAACGCAGTGACGTTCTGGATTTTAGATTGTTATGAATCGAAGATACATATAAGATTTAAAATACAATAAGAACGTTACCAAATTGCGGTTAGGAGCTTGTTGGGTCGTGGTATCACGATTAGTGTCAGCTATAAGCTGGCGCTCCCAAGAGCCCCTTTAGCTATTTGGTTTAGCAGGGCATTGGGACGGATTTCCAAAGGAGCGGGAGTGCGAATGCATGAGCGGCGTAGCGACTTTGGTCAGCTTTAGCTGAATCCGTCCCAATTAAAAAATAGACGCCATAAAAGAGTAATTATTTCGCCTATACTGGTGTTGCCAGTAATATAAGTACCGACTCAAAAACAATAAACTATGAACTACGAAAATTGTCCGAATTGCAATAAATCATTAAACGGATTTTTTAGTGCAGATTTACTTCTTGAATCTAAAGTGAAATTTATTAACAAACATTTAAAACAAGATAAAGGAGCTTATTGTTCAAGTTGTTCAAAACCTTTGTTAAAGCAAATTGCTGATACATTTAGAAAGGAAAAAGCAGACATTGAACGACGACTTCAGCAAATAATACATTATATTCCTGTTATGACAAGTCCTTCACCTGTTAATTGGGATTATGAAGTTTTAGGAATGGTTTCTGCTCAAACCACATCTGGAACAGGATTCGCAACTGAATTATCAAGGTCCTTTAATGATTTTTTTGGTTCTGGTTCGCAAACAACAAATAGGAAAATTGGAAG